>JAHEZB010000017.1 GCA_023251285.1 Chitinophagaceae bacterium
GCGAATTATTACCAACAGAAATAAAGATTCTTGAGTTAACTGAAAGGGCATTAAAACAATTTAATGTTTTAATGTCCTTTTTTTAAATATTGGAAATATCATTTCAGTAAACTAAGGAATAAGAGGTTTTCTATTTTATCAAACCCTCATTGGCTGCAATGAATACTGCATTTAAGGTTATTTCAAATGCATTTCTAATAATTTTTTCCATTCATTATACAACTCATCATATAATTCAACATTCGTCGGCTCAAACTTTTGAAGTGGCTTGAAATTCGCATAAGCATCGGCGTTAGATTTATAAATTCCTGCACCAACTCCTGCACCAAGCGCCGCGCCTACACTTCCATCGTTTTCATATAACTCAACAGCAACACCTGTAGCATTTACAAAAGATTGTATAAAAACATCACTCAAAAATAAATTCGCTTTGCCTGCGCGGATGATTGTGGGATGCAAATCATTTTCACGCATAATGTCTAACCCATAACGGAATGCAAAGGCGATTCCTTCCTGAACTGCAAGGAAAATATGCGCCTTTGTATGTTTATTTAAATCGATATTTTCAATGTGCGCATCAATCATTTTATTTTGCAACATACGCTCAGCACCGTTCCCAAAGGGCAATACAAATAATCCATCGCTTCCCGGATTTATTGATGCTGCCAATTCATCCATTTGTTTGTAGGATAAAGTTTCGCAACAAACCTTTTTTACCCAGCTGTACATTATGGCTGCTCCGTTGATACAAAGCAAAACTCCAATCCTTTTTTCATCAGTCGTATGATTTACGTGAACAAAACTATTTACACGCGAGAATTTATCGGCAAATAATTTATCTGTAACCGCATAGATAACACCGGAGGTACCGGCATTCGCAGCTACTTCGCCCGGTTCCAACACATTTAATGACAAGGCATTGTTTGGCTGGTCGCCGGCTTTATAAGTAACGGGAACATTTTCAGGTATTCCTACCTGTTGTGCTACTTCAGCAGATACTTTTCCGTGCGATGAAAATAAATCCTGCACTTTTGGAATCAGCAAATAATCAAAGCCAAAAGCCTTCATTACATCTTCTGAAATCTGATCTTTTTTAAAATCCCAAAAAATTCCTTCTGACAGTGCAGAAGAGGTTGTGGTAATTTCCCCGGTTAATTTCATCGCAATAAAATCACCCGGCAACATTATTTTATCAACCTGTTTATAAATTTCAGGTTCATTGTTTTTTACCCATCCTAATTTGGATGCAGTAAAAGTTCCGGGAGAACTTAGAAGACAGGAAGAACAAGTTTATGCACCAATATTATTAAAGGCAAGTTCTCCTATTTCAACTGCACGGCTATCGCACCAGATGATCGCATCGCTTAAAACGTTTTGATTTTTATCTACCACTACCAATCCATGCATCTGGTAAGAAATGCCAATGGCAGCAATTTTATTTGGATCAAATTTATTTGCTGCAACTAATTTTTTAATCACTTGAACTGTCTGTTCCCACCACATCTCCGGAGATTGCTCAGCCCATCCTGACTGAAGAGAGGTAATGGGATTTTCAGTTTCCGGATACTGTGCGCTTGCAACAGATTTCTGCGTATCTGCATCTACAACGGAAACTTTTATAAAAGAAGTCCCAATATCAATTCCTAATAACAACATCATTGTTTTTTAAAAAAGTTACATATTTTTTTGATCGGATGAAACGCCAACCACATCCTAATTTTTTTTGATCTGGTTAGTGAAGACACAACAAGGAAAACTGCAAAAAACCAAAGTGAAAAAATGGCCGGCAAAGACACGCCGGCCAGTACGATAGTCGGTTTTTCAATTAAGCTCTTTCCTATATTACATTACTGCTTTTTGTCACCACAAACGATTTATTTTAAACTCTTGCTTATGCCCAACTCCAATCCACGCAATTCGGCCAATCCCCTCAAACGCCCTATACCACTATATCCCGGGTAAGTTTTTTTATTTAAATCATCCAGCATCTGGTGCCCGTGATCAGGACGCATTGGAATAGAAACGTTTCTTTTTTTCATCATTAAAATAATTTCCTTCACTACTTCGTACATATCTACATCGCCCGCGAGATGGTCCGCTTCGTAAAAGTTTCCTTCTTCATCACGTCTGGTACTTCGCAGATGTATGAAGTGAATGTGATCAGAAAAACGCTGAATCATTTTTGGCAAAGCATTGTCAGCTCTTACTCCAAAAGAACCGGTGCAAAAACATAAACCATTTGCCGGCGAAGGAACAGCGTTGATCATTTCCTTCGCATCTTTTTCTGTGCTCATGATCCTTGGTAATCCCAGGATCGGGTAAGGCGGATCGTCAGGATGAATCGCCATTTTTAATCCCAATTCTTCAGCCACAGGAACGATTTCTTTCAGAAAATAAAACAAATGCTGTTTCAATTTTTTCGCATCAATTCCTTCATAAGTTTTTAACGCGTTTAAAATTTCTTCTTCTGTAAAACGCTCTTCGCTCCCCGGCAATCCGAGTAAAGTATTTCGATAAAGAGTCTCTTTTTCTGCGTCCGTCATTTTTCCAAATCGTTGCTTTGCTTTTTCAATTTCCTCTTTTGTATAATCTTTTTCAGCATGCGGTCTTTTTAATAAAAACAAATCAAACGCAATGAAAGCCGATTTTTCAAATCGCAACGCCTTACTTTTATCCGGCATTTCAAAAGAAATATCAGTGCGTATCCAGTCGAGAATCGGCATAAAATTATACGTCACTACTTTCAATCCACAGGCCGCAACATTCCGTAAACTTTGTTTATAGTTTTCAATGTATTTCTGATAATTTCCCGTTTGCTTTTTGATATCTTCATGCACCGGAAGACTTTCAATCACTGTCCATGTCATTCCCGCATCTTCCACCTGTTTTTTTCTTTTATTGATTTCATCGATGCTCCATATTTCTCCTACCGGAACATGATGCAGCGCCGTAACAACTCCTGTACAACCAGCCTGGCGTATATCCAACAAACTCACAGGATCGTTTGGTCCGTACCAGCGCAACGTTTGTTCCATTAATTTCATACCTTTTTTATCCAATTTCTGTTTATTTTTTACAGTAAAAGGAGAAATAAAACGAATTTATATTTCCTGTCACTGAACGTTTATGATTGCTTCTACAGCTTTCGCTGCGCCTAATTCTGTACTTCTTTTTGATGGCAAAGATTCGCCAATACTTACTTTTATCTTACCGGAATTTAATACACTTTGCCCCTCGTCGTTTACCAGTTTCATCATATCAGGAGTAATGCTAAATTTTACTTTTTCAGAAGCTCCAGGTAAAAGAGTAATGCGTTTAAATCCTTTCAATGAATACAGAGGATTATTTTCTCGATCGGATAAATGGGTAAGGTACAATTGCACCACTTCATCACTTTTTACTTTGCCATTATTCGTTACCGTTAGTTCCGCATTGATGGTTTCATTCTTCTTAATTTTTGTTTTGGATAAATGCAGATTGGTAAACCCAAAGCGGGTATAACTCAATCCAAAGCCAAACGGATACAATGCTTCACCCGTGAAATAACGGTAGGTTCTGTTTTTCATCGAATAATCTTCAAACGGAGGAAGGTCTGAATCGCTTTTATAAAATGTAACCGGCAATTTTCCGGAAGGACTATAATCCCCGAATAAAACATCTGCTACCGCAGTTCCTGCTGCCTCTCCTCCATACCATGCATTGACGATAGCAGGGATATTTTCTTCTTCCCATGGAATGGCAACAGCGCTGCCGGTCATCATTACAAACACAACTGGTTTGCCGGTTGCTTTCAAAGCTTTTAAAAAATCTGTCTGAACAGTTGGTAAAGCGATGCTGGTGCGGTCGCCACCGCTAAATCCGGGAACCTGAACTTTCATTTCTTCACCTTCTAATCTTGGTGAAATTCCGCCAACATAAATAATAACATCAGCATCGCTAATGCTGTCAATTAATTTTGAAAAATCCTGTGGTTCTGTTGACACAAAATCAGTTGCTTTCGAGTAAAAAACTTCTGCATTTTTCAATTTATTTTTTATTCCCTGCAGTACGGTTGTAACAACAGAAGGGTGGCCATTATAATTTCCTAATTGAGTGTTGGCATTGTCTGCGTTGGGACCAACCACTGCAATCCTTTTTATGTTTTTATGCAGTGGTAATAAATCATTTTTTTGTGCGTCTGCCGGCTGATTGCGAAGCAAAACAATCGATTCCCTCGCCATCTTCAAGGCAAGGTCTTTCTGCGGCTGGCTTTCTAAATTTGAAATAGGAATTTGTGCATATTTGACCATACTCGTAGGATCAAACATTCCGAGCCGGAAGCGAATGGTAAATAATCTTTTCAAGGAAACATCAATATCCTTTTCACTTAATTTTCCATCTTTCACTGCCTGCATCAATGTCTTGTAGGTATGGTTCCCGCATTCGACATCAGTTCCATGCAACACTGCATCTGTAGCGGAACTTTCTGCATCAGGAAACATTTTATGTGTCTGGTAAAAATCATCTATTGCGCCGCAATCAGAAGTAACATAGCCTTTGAAATCCCATTTGTTGCGCAGAATATCAACCATTAATTTATCGCTGCCACAACAAGGCTGGCCCGCATAAGCGTTATATGCGCACATTACGCCGGCCACTTTTGCATTCACCACCAATTGTCTGAATGCAGGAAGATAAGTTTCCCACAGGTCATGGTTACTTACATTCACATCAAACACATGGCGTTCAGATTCCGGGCCGCTATGGATTGCATAATGTTTAGCACAAGCGGCGGCTTTCAGATATTTCGGATCATTGCCTTGCAACCCTTCTACAAATGCAGTTCCGATCGTGCCGGTAAGAAAAGGATCTTCACCATAAGTTTCCTGTCCGCGGCCCCATCTTGGATCGCGAAAAATATTGATATTCGGCGTCCAGTAAGTTAAACCTGTATATCTGCTGTAATCTTTTTTCTTCAGGCTTTCATTGTGGATCGCCCGTCCTTCATCGGAAGTGAAATCGCCCATTTTTTTCATGGCATCCACATCAAAAGTTGCTGCCATTCCGATTGCCTGTGGATATGAAGTTGTTGGATATTTGGTTCTCGCGACGCCATGCAAACATTCATTCCACCAATCGTAAGGAGGAATTCCAAGCCGGGGAATTGCCGGAGTAGAATTCAGCATTTGATTCACTTTTTCTTCCAGCGTCAATCTCGAAACCAAATCGTTCACTCTGGCAGCAGTTGATAGCTTTGGATTTTGAAATGGGTAATCATATTTATTTTGTGCACCTGCGGTAAAAGCAAGCGCTAGAAAAAGTACCAGGTTTAGAATTTGTTTCTTCATGGTATATTTTTTTGATAAGACATTAATTCCAATTAGCCGGCCACTCCTAATGGAGAGAAATAAATGAAAACAGAGATCACAATTCCGAGCACAATTAAAGACAGTATCACATCCCATTTATTCCAACTTGCCCGACTGGCTGCCCTGTCTTCAGCAACCGTGGTGGCAAATGTAAGGCCTCTTATTTTTTCTTCATCAGGCTTTGGTGTAAGAAGGCTTACAATCACCATCAACACGATTGAAAAGAGAAATAAGTAAATACAGAAATAAAGAAAATTAATTGTAGCGAATGCATGAAGCGGGCCGGTGAGATCATTCTGAAACAACTCAAGCGTCAATTTCACGATACCCAGCACAAATCCTACGACCATCCCGGTAAGTGCTCCGGCTCCATTAATGCGTTTAAAGAAAACTCCGAGCAAAAAGACAGCGGCAATCGGCGGGGCCAAATACGACTGCACACTTTGAAGATATTGGTACAAAGTACCGGATATCCGGCTCATAAGTGGTAGCCACGCCATGCCGAGCAATACTACCACTCCTGTCGCAATTCTGCCAACTTTTACAAGCTCCTTTCCATTAGCTTCCGGCTTTATTTTTTGATAAATATCCATGGTAAACAAAGTAGAACAGGCGTTGTAAACTGATGCGAGGGAACTCATCAATGCGGCGAGCAAACCACCCGCAAGCAAACCTCTTAATCCTATCGGCATTAATGCTTTTACAAGGGTTGGGAACGCTTCATCGTTTACCTGTAAGTCCAGTTTCCCCTGCTGATGTAAAGCAGTGGCAATCAGCCCGGGAACGAGGAAAATGAAAAAGGGAAGTAACTTCAAATAGGCAGCAAATATGGTTCCTCTTCTTGCCTGTCTTTCATCGCGGCCTGCGAGGCATCTTTGTACAATATGCTGATCGGTGCACCAATACCAGATACCTACAATTGGCGCCGCAAAGGTAATTCCAAGCCAGGGAAATTCAGGATCAGTTAAAGGACGAAACATATTTAGTTTTTCCTTTGGAACAGAATTCATGAGCCCATGCCACCCTCCTACTTTATCTAACCCAATAAACAATAAAAAAGTAGATCCCAATAATAAAACAAAAGCCTGGATAGCTTCAGTGTACATAACCGTATGTAAGCCGCCAAGGATTGTATAAATTCCGGTAATGACTACGAGAATAATAGCACCCGTCCAAAAATCCACGCCAAGGAACGAATTAAAAACTAGTGCTCCTGCAAAAATCGTAACTGAAGCTTTTGCAATTACATAACTTAACAATTGAATAATTGAAAGCAATCGCCTCGATTTTGCATTAAAACGCCTTTCCAGAAACTCCGGCATTGTATAAACCTGGCTGCGCATATAAAATGGAACAAACACCCATCCCAATACGAGCACCACCCATGAATGCATTTCATAATGCCCCATCACAAGGCCGGAAGTAGCTCCGGTACCTGCAAGGCCTACAATATGTTCTGATCCTACGTTGGAAGCAAGGATGGAAGCGCCAATAACCCACCAGCCGAGGTTTCGGTTTGCCAAAAAATAATCAGACGGCGTTCCTCTTTTTTTTCTGATAGACCAAATAGAAACTCCCGCTATGATAAGCAGGTAAAGAACTACGAACAGGATATCAATCGTTCCCAGAAAATGCATTAGCCAGCGGTTTTAATGGTTAGTGATCGTTTTAGATGTAACGATTGATGATATTTTCAAAATATTCCTGTTTGCCGCTTCTCACTTGCGGTTCTCCATTCTCGACAGCAAGATTTCTCAGATCTTCTAAAGTTAATGTGCCATCTTCAAAAGCTTTCCCATTTCCTTTATCAAAAGAAGCGTAACGCTCTTCGCGCAATTTTTTATAATCAGATTTATTTAAAATATTATCGGCAACGATCAATGCTCTTGCAAAAGCATCCATGCCGCCGATATGGGCATAAAAAAGATCAGCAGGATCGGTGGAATTTCTGCGGATTTTTGCATCGAAATTGATGCCGCCACTTTTAAAACCACCTGCTTCCAGTATGATCAACATCGCTTCTGTAAGTTCATTAATATTATTCGGAAACTGATCGGTATCCCAGCCGTTTTGATAATCTCCGCGATTTGCGTCCATGCTTCCGAGAACGTCAGCATCAGCAGCAACCTGTAATTCATGAGTGAAAGTATGGCCGGCCAGTGTGGCATGATTTACTTCTATATTCAACTTGAAATCATCCATCAGATCATATTGGCGCATAAAACTAATGCAGGTAGCAGCGTCGTAATCATATTGATGTTTGGTAGGCTCCATTGGTTTTGGTTCGATAAAAAACGTACCGGTAAAACCATTTTTCCTGGCGTAATCTTTTGCGAGATGAAGAAATTTTGCGAGGTGTTCCTGTTCTCTTTTCATGTTGGTATTCAGCAAGGTCATGTAACCTTCACGGCCGCCCCAAAAAACATAATTGGCACCGCCTAATTCAATGGTTGCATCCAGCGCCGCTTTCACCTGGGCTGCAGCATGAGTGATCACCTGGAAATCAGGATTTGTAGAAGCACCATTCATGTATCTTTTGTGTGAAAAAAGATTGGCGGTTCCCCATAATAATTTCACCCCGCTTTCCTTTTGTTTTTGTTTTGCGTAAGCGGTAATTGTTTTTAATCTTTTTTCATTGTCAGCAACGTCATTTGTGAAATCGACAACGTCCACATCATGAAAACAGTAATAAGGCAAACCCATTTTAGTAATAAATTCAAAAGCAGCGTCCATTTTATCTTTTGCTCTTTTTATCGGATCCTCTTTTTCGTTCCAGGGGAAAATATGAGTTGGTTCCCCGAAAGGATCTGATCCGTTTCCATTAAATGAGTGCCAGTAAGCACAAGCGAATTTGAAAAATTCTTTCATTGTTTTTCCTGCCACTTTTTTATTTTCATCATACCATCTGAAAGCAAAAGGATTGTCACTTTTCGGGCCTTCGTATTTTATCTCAGGAATGTTTTTGAAAAATTGTTTTTTTCCGGTGATTACAGACATAATTTTTTGGTTTTGTTTATATTTTTTTGAAAAGAAAATTAGTTAAAAGGCAATCAATTTTTAACGAGAAAATTAGATTGCCGGATTTCAGGTTTTATTCGCCGACTAAAATAATGCATTTTAATTAAAATGTAATCGTTTACATTTTTTTCTTAAAATAAACTTTTCAATAGAGGTCTTCATTTCTTTAAATAAATTCTGCTTATTTAATCGGTTGAAAAGCAAATGCGATTTATGAAAGCTTTTTATCCATATTCAACTTTGCATCGCTACAACAAACCAACAAATAACCGGAATTTCCGTTTGCATTAAAAAGTATCCTTTAATTCTTAGATAATTAAAAAGTTTTATAATGAATGATTTAATGTGATCGCCCATCACCTCTGTCATTATAAATCATTTCATCCAGGTTATTTACCGGCCTTTCCAGTTCGTAAGGAATGGGCATTTTACTGAATTGCTGAAAATACAATGTGCATGCATCTTTCCACAAAATGGCATTTATGCATTGAATGCGCAGCTTTCGCTGCACTTCCATGAAACGCGTGCTGTCCACATACGGTCCTGCTTTGTCCCACACTTTCTGAAAGTCGCGAACCTGGTTAACTCCTTCTTGATAGTGATAACATAAATCATCCCATAAAGTGCGTCCATTTTTCATCTTGTAATCCCATCGCAAATGATGAAACCACAACAAATATTTTTCGGGGCAGGTAGCTACATTATTGAATTCTGAAGCCAATGGTTCATGATATTGGCTCACTGCATCGCTGCCTTTGGTGGTCCGGTCAAAGCCAATGCCATCTGTGCCCGCATGATGGTAATAAGGCGGCGTCCATTCGGGCCGTACTCCTTTTGGGGCCCACCACGGCCCCGGGCCATAATGTCCATTGGCAGACATGATGTGATGCAATCCAAGCGGCGTCATAAAATTTACAGCAGCTTCGCGGCTTTCCATCATCATTTTTTTTACGGGCGCCAAAAAGTTTTTTGTCCAATCTTCCGCATAGTTTGCTTCACCGCATTTTTGGCAGGAATCGTTGTAATAGGTAAGCTTTATCCATTCATCGGCAATCTGTTCGCTCGACAAGGTGTTATTCCATGCCAATCTTCCAAACGCATACCAGTTGGCCTGGTTGAATGGATGACCGTTCCAGTTGGTATCCAACCCCACATTAGATACGCCCGCAATGGCTGTATATTTTTGAGGATAAATACTTCCATCAGTACAGCGTCCAACTGTACTTCCTTTTCCCTGTTGATAGGTGTCACTTTTCAAACATTCTTCCCACATTGTTGATAAAAACACGAGATAATTTGCATGACCAAGATATTCCATTGTCACCTGGAATTCCGGCATTACAGAAGTTTTTTTCATTGCTCCAAATAACGGACTGAAAGGTTACCGAGGCTGAAAATCTATCGGGCCGTTTTTTACCTGGATAATTACATTGTCCCTGAACTTCCCATCCAACGGCATGAATTCGTCATAGGCTTGTTTGGCGCGGTCTTCATTATTTGATGAATACACAAACGCCCGCCACATTACAATTCCACCATAAGGTTTCAATGCATCGGCGAACATGTTGGCGCCATCTGCATGTGTGCGTCCATAATTCTGCGGCCCGGGTTGCCCTTCACTGCTGGCTTTGACGAGAAAGCCGCCGAAGTCAGGTATCAAATTATAAATTTCTTTTACTTTTTCTTTCCACCATGCGATAACATCTTTATCAAGCGGGTCTGCAGTTTTTAATTTTCCCAATGTTGAAGGTGAAGCAAAGTTTACGGCGAGATACACTTTAATTCCATAAGGCCGCAACACGTTCGCAATCTCTTTAGCACGATTCAAATAATCGGCGCTCAATATTAATGGAGATGCATTGACATTATCAAGCACCGAAGCATTGATACCAATTGATGCATTGGCACGCGCATATTCCTGCCAAAGTTTTTTATCATTATCAGTAACAGTGAAGGGATTTTCTTTTCTCCAGAAAATAGAATTTCCTGCATAGCCACGTTCTACGGTTCCATTCAAATTATCCCAATGGTCCAGAATGCGCACTTCATAAGAAGGATTAAAAATCTGATTATTTATCGGTTCACTGGTTTGCTGCCGACGAAGCAGTTCATATACGCCATACAAAATACCGGCATCTGTTTTAGCCTGCACCGAATTTTTGTCAAGCCTGAAACCATCACTTTTTAATGCCTTATCTTTTTTAATAGTGAGCGTAACAGAAGCGTTAGCATCGCCCAGCCATCTATCTTTCAATTCCTGAACAGCAATGGATAAGGTAGGAGAAGTTTTTTTGCAAATGACATTTACTGTCTTTGCCTTTACAGGCCGAAGCCAAAGCTCGTGGCCATTTTGTGCGTTCGCAAATGCAATTGAAAAAAGAAAAATGAGACTGGTGATTATTGATTTCATTTCAGGAATTTCGTTATTTAATTATTTTTTATTTATGCCCACTTTTATTTGCGTAAACGAATGCGCCGGAAAGGTGAATGACAATTTATTCCCATTTACTTTGACATCTTTTGTTACCGGCAGATACTGATTTCTTTTATCATATTCAAAAGGCGCTTTCAAGTCATCACTATTAATAATACTCGCTTCTGCTTTACCCGAAAAACCGGCATCATTGCTTTCAATATCTGTTGTGATTGCTTTATCCTTATTACGATTTATCACATTAATAAAAACCGTGTTCGATTCTTTTGAATAAACCGTAGTTACGTCAAGATAAGGAATACCTCTGAACTGTGCAGTACCAAATGTATCGCAGGCAACATAAGTATCTACCGAGCTTCCCAAACAATTGTTTGAAAATGCTTTGAATGTATAAAATACCGGTGATTTAAAAGTTCCGTTTTTAGGGTCGCTTGAGAGCAAGGAAGTAAGCATAGTGAAGTTGGCCATCTTCACCACATCAGCATGACGAATGAAAGAGTTAAGACATTGTGCAATGGGCAATACAGACATAAAACTTCTTGCAAAAGCGCCCCATTCATCAACAGAAAGATAGATTGGATGTTTGAAAATATTTTTTGTTTCGGCAATTTCAATCTGGTTGGCAACTGTTTTTATTTTGTTATCAAAATCCATAGCGCCATCGCCCATATAATTGTAATAATTATCCGGCGAACCGCCTTCCCAATAACGGCGAATAGAAAGATAGCTAATCTTGTCGCCGATGCCATTCAATATAGTTTGGTTCCAATGGAGCCAATCGCTCGAATAATAAGAAGAACCAGAGCCAACAAATTTAATGGTCGGGTCAACGGCAATCATCGCTTTGGCCGCTTCTCTTGCAGTTTCCACATAGTTTTCTGCGGTCTTGTGGCCAAGTTCCCACGGCAAGCCATCTACTTCGTTTCCCAAGTCCCAAATCTTAACACCATAAGGTGCAGGGTGCCCATTCTTTGCACGCAAATCTGAATAGTAAGTGCCGCCTTTATAATTGCAATATTCAACCAAATAAGCAGCATCCAAAATACTTCCGAGGCCGAGATTGACAGCCAAAATATTTTCACTGCCAATTGATTTATTCAATTTAAACCATTCATCGGTGCCCACATGATTGTTGTCAATGCCGCCCCAGGCAAGGTTTATACGCGTTGGCCGCTGGTCTTTCGGACCGATTCCATCTTTCCAATCATAACCCATTAAGAAGTTTCCGCCCGGCCAGCGCATGTTGGTTATCTTCAATTCTTTCATTGCATCTATATAATCATTTCTGAAGCCATCTGCATCGGCAAGTGGCGATGAAGGGTCGTATAAATTTCCATAAAGTGTATTGAACTCCACTGAATCGGGCAATCCCATACGTCTTCCATTAAAATGTATGGGTTCCATAAATACGCCATAGATTTTCGGGTCTATGTCACTGATTTTCCGGTTGACATCAATTTTGATGGTTGCATTTTGAGCAAACAATGATAGAGGCAGAAGCGAGAGTAGTGTGAAGAATAATTTTTTCATGTTGATTGTTTTTTTATTGGCAAATGATTTTGTTTATTCAAACTTTATCCAATCCACTTCCACGTTTGAATTTGTTTTTGATGAAATAATAAGATTGTGAATTCCGGATTTGAATGATTTTGCGGGCACTTTAATTTCTTTCCAATCATTTGTTTTCGGAATTTCAATTGTTGCGACCGGAGAATTATTTGCATTGTCCAAATGAATTTGCAAAGTGCCACCTGTTGATGAAATTGCTTTTACAATAACAGACTGTAATTTTTTCTTTCCAAAATCAACAGCATTATA
>JAHEZB010000462.1 GCA_023251285.1 Chitinophagaceae bacterium
GGAAATAAATCCGCCTTTTTCATCAAGTAATTTTACAAATTCATCCCACGTGTCGGCTTTCGTGATGTGTGCATCCCGGTATTCTTTCGCTTTTTGATAGATGTGCTTTTGGATCTCATCGAGTAAGACCAAAACGGTATTGGCGAGGCCATCGAGCGATACGGATTCTTTTGTTTTCGTATCTCTGCGCGCCACTTCAGCCACATTTTTTTCGAGGTCCCTTGCACCGATGGCAATCCGAACGGGTACTCCCTTCATTTCATATTCTGCAAACTTCCACCCTGGACGGCGGCTATCATCGTCATCATATTTTACCGAAACGCCTATCGCTTTAAACTCCTGCATCAAGGGAATTACTTTTTCATCAATCATTCTCTTTTGTTCATCGCCTTTGAAAATGGGAACAATCACTACTTGTATCGGTGCTAATTTTGGCGGAAGCACCAATCCGTCGTCATCGCTATGCGCCATTACCAGCGCCCCGATCAATCTCGTACTCACTCCCCAGCTTGTAGCCCACACATAATCCAGCTTATTTTCTTTATCACTAAACTTAACATCAAAGGCTTTAGCAAAATTCTGCCCGAGGAAATGGGATGTACCAGACTGCAGTGCCTTTCCATCCTGCATGAGAGCTTCGATACTAAACGTATCTACTGCGCCGGCGAAACGCTCATTGATGCTTTTGACGCCCTTAATCACCGGCATCGCCATCCATTCTTCAGCAAATTCTGCATATATGTTCAGCATCTGCATTGTTTCATCTATGGCTTCCCGGTCAGTTGCATGTGCGGTATGTCCTTCCTGCCACAGAAACTCGGTGGTGCGCAAAAACAACCGCGTACGCATTTCCCATCTCACCACATTCGCCCATTGATTGATGAGCAGAGGCAGGTCGCGATACGACTGGATCCATGTTTTGTAAGTATTCCAGATGATCGTTTCGGAGGTCGGCCGCACGATCAGTTCTTCATCTAATTTTGCTTCGGGATCTACAATGATCCCGGTTCCTTCCGGATCATTTTTGAGCCGGTAATGGGTGACAACAGCACACTCTTTTGCAAATCCTTCTATATGCGCTGCTTCCTTGCTCAAAAAACTTTTAGGAATAAATAATGGGAAATAGGCATTTTGATGGCCTGTTTCCTTGAACATTTTGTCTAACTGATCGCGCATTTTTTCCCAAAGGGCAAAGCCATAGGGTTTGATGACCATGCAACCACGAACGGCGCTGTAATCAGCGAGTCCCGCTTTTAAGATCAAATCGTTGTACCATTGGGAATAATCCTGTTCGCGACTCGTAATTTCTTTACTCATTTGCTTTTCTTTTAATTGTCTTTTTTTTGTTGGTTCGTGCGGAGACGAACCAGGGATTTTGTTTTTTTTGTTGTGGCAACGGATTAAAATCCGTTGTTACAAAATGCTCCGAGCTCTTGGATTGAGACCAAGTACGGTTCAAATGTGGAAGGTGAAGACGCCAACTACGGTTCAAAATCCTGTTGGTGACTCGTAATTTCTTTACTCATTTGCTTTTCTTTTAATTGTCTTTTTTTTTGTTGGTTCGTGCGGAGACGAACCAGGGATTTTGTTTTTTTTGTTGTCGCAACGGATTAAAATCCGTTGTTACAAAATGCTCCGAGCCTACGGCTCTTGGAGTGAGACTAACCAGGGTTCAAATGTGGTTGGTCAAGATGACAACTACGGCTGCATGACACAACCCCGGCTGTCGTCAGTGAAGACACCGACGATGCGGTGAACCTCGCTAATATCCCTTCGCCTGCTACTTACACCTTTTTTCTCACATCACTTCGGGTGTTTACATTAATTTAACACCGTTCATAAAAACATTCCTTAAATAATCAGGGAATCTTCTTAAATTTACAGTAAGATGACTGCAAAAATAATCCTTCATCTTTAAACTTTTTTAAAACTTAAAGCCATGAAAATAAAACATTTACTTCTTGTTGGCGGCTTGGCTGCTCTTGGCAGTTGTACAACCGCGTATCGTTCCGGACAGACTCCCGATGATGTTTATTATTCACCGGCTCCAGAGCAAAATACTTATGTGGGCACTGTAAGTGAGAAGGATCAAAATTCTTACAGTTACAGAAATGACGATGAAGAGAATGACATCCGCAGGGGAATTGAAAACCCGGTCTATCGCAATTCGATAACTTTTAGTATGGGATATGGATACAGCCCTTACTCACTTTATCCTTCTAATGCTTTTAATAATCCGTTTTATTATGATCCTTACGCATATAGCCCCTATGGAATGAAAGGAATGTACAGCCCTTATTATGGGACTTACATGTATAATGATTTTGGTTTGTACAATCCTTATAGTTTTTACAATCCATACAACGTGTACAATCCATACAGCGTTGGGTATGGTTACGGATATAGTCCGTATGCTTATTCTCCCGTATTTTTAACAGGCGGAAATACGAACACAAACACGGGTGTAAGGAAGTATAATTTAAACGCTTATGGTCATACCGGTAACTCAGGGGTTCGTGGAAATTTTCGGCCTGATGGAATTTCACAACCGGGGGTATCGATGCCTGTAAGAAATGCAACTACTGAAAGTGCAGCACCGGTAAGGCGCGGCGGCGTTGGTAGCGTGATCAGGAGGGTATTTACTCCATCCGAAAGAAATACGTATAATCCACGGGCAAATAACAATACCCGCGTTTACAGAAATACCGAAAGTAACAGAAGTTATAACAACAACAACAATAACCGTACTGAGACCCAGGCTCCGGTAAGATCATTTACACCATCAGAAAGTAGTCCTTCTTCTTCCGGCAGCAGCAACAGTAACAGCGCTCCTGTCAGGACTTTCAGAAGGTAGAAAATATAAAAAGGGATGATTTTTCATCCCTTTTTCAAAAACCCTTTTTATTACTCTAATCTTTCTGAGCACAGAATCAGAAATTAAATTATTTATTCGTTTACTATGAAGGCAATTTTTTTAATCCTGTTTTTTTCATTGGCAATTACTTTTTCTTACGCACAAGAACCTGCCGACGGGTTGCGCTATTCGTATTTAACGCAGCCGGGTGGAACGGCACGTAACCAGGCTATCGGAGGCGCCGGCGGATCCCTTGGAGGAGAATTTACTTCGTTGTTTATCAATCCTGCAGGACTTGGATTTTATAAAACAGGAGATTTTGTTGTAACTCCTTCATTTTCTTTAAAAAACTCAAATGCTACGTATCTCGGTAATGCCACAAGTGCTAAAGACAATAGTTTCAATATCGGTGCTACCGGTTTTGTATTGTCGTCTCCGTCCCGGAATAATGGAAGCGTAAAAAACT
>JAHEZB010000463.1 GCA_023251285.1 Chitinophagaceae bacterium
CGTTACCTTAACTACTTCTGCACATACCAGCGATGTCGTTTGGATAGTGGTAATTTTTTATGGAATTCACATGATTGATGTAAATATTCTGATGCCCAACATTGTTTCTTCCAGGCTTCAGATAAATGTGTTAATTTCTGTGCTGGGCGTTGTGATCGGAGGAGCGCTTACCGGCATTTCCGGATTATTTTTATCTGTTCCAGCCATTGCATTCATCAAAATACTTTGTGATCAGATCGATAGTTTGAAGCCATGGGGAATGCTGATGGGTGCTGATACTTCCGGCTTACAACAGAACCGGATTTATAAAAAATTACATGAACTTTCAAGATTAAGATCGGCGCAAAAAAGAGATTGACTGGAACATAACGGAACATAACGCTCTAAAAAGTTATCGTAAAAGTGGTGCCCTTTCCAAATTCACTTTCAGCGGTGATATTTCCTTTATGGCCTAAAATAATATTTTGTGAATTGGCAAGTCCAAGGCCGTTTCCTTTTTGTTTGGTGGTAAAATACGGTTCAAATAAACGATCTAATTCCGATTTAGTCATTCCTTTTCCATTATCTGAAATTCTTATCGTGCAATGTCCATCCTGGTTTTTACTACTAATTTTTAAAACTCCATCCTCGTTCATGGCCTCTACGGCATTCACGATAATATTCAAAAATGCAATTTTAATCTTTTCAATATCGACTGAAACAGGACAAAAATTCGTGTCATATTTTTTGATCACTTTTATATGATTCAGTTCAATTCTGTCATGTGCCAGTTCAATTGCTGCATCCAGTATTTCATTGATAGAAGCATCAACAAAAGTAAGTTCGGTTACACGGGTTGAGTTCAATAGATCACTGACCAGTTGATTGATTCTTTCAGAGTTTCTGCTGATCATAGAGAAAAGCATGTCGGAGCTCTCATTATCTTCCAATTCAGATCTTAATTGTTCCGTCGCCAGGTTTATATTCGTTAATGGATTTCTTACCTCATGAGCAATAACGCGGGCGATTCTTCCGGTTACTACATATTTTTCCATTCTTCTCAACTCAATTAATTCTGTGTTCAGCTTAGAAAGTTGTTTAACCCGTTCCTGTAGCTCGCGCTCATAGTCTTCTGCTTTTTTAGAAGCCAGTTGCTTCTCTTTGTTTTCTTTATTATAAACTACCAATGAATAAATGGTCAGTAAAACAGCGATAATCAGTGAAAGAATATTGAGCGCCTGTATCAGGCCCGAATATTCCGTGACTTTTTCGGATCTTTCATTCCAGAGGTTACTTTCATCATTTTTCATTTTAGTGATTTCTTCCTGTATCACTTTTGTTTTCAAAGCTCCTTGCTTCTCAGCTTTCAAGATATCGGGAGTTATTTTACCGGCTGAAAAAAAATTGTAGAGAACATTTTGAATCAATAAATACTTTTCATCAATGAAGTTGTGAAGTGTATCCAGGTTCTTCTGTTGTTTGCTGTTATCTTTTGTGAGTATTTGTAATTTTACGAAGGTGCTGTCGGTATTGCGGATGCTTTCATCATAATCTGCAAGTAATGTTTTATCCTGGCTAATAAGATATCCCCTAAATGCAGATTCACCTTTTGCAATAAAAGCAACAATATTATCAAGATTGTGAATTACTTCATTCGTGTGACTCATCCAGTAATCCTGGTTAACAACTTTTCGGGTAGAAATAAATGTGAGCACATAAGAGAGAAACAACAGGAAGAATGCGGCAAGAAAACCAATCCTTGTGCGGGTGGCTATTTTATCAAAAATATTTTTTACCATCATGGAAATTACAGAAAATACATCTCTTAAAATTATTTCCTGGTTGCTTTGCTTACGAGCCAGATAATTATTATCAGTACGATAACAATTCCGATAACGCCAACCCAAACACCGGCTTTAAAAATACCGCCTATAACACTGCAACTGCTTAATAGCAGAACGAGGAGGAAAAAAGGAAGGAGCTTTATTAGTTTATTTCTGTTCATAACTAAGTTTTATGTTTATAAATTAAATTGTTTCTTATGAATTGTTATTGATCTGCTGATTTGTTGTTTGCTTTTCTTTTTTTGTGAATTTGCCTTTTTTGTTTTTGCCAGGGCTTTCTTTCGGTTTTATATTTTGACTTTTAACTTTTTAAAATCTAAAAACAAAACCTCATGAATGCGGTACCAAAATATAATGCCAGAAAAGTATCCAGGGAATGAAAAATCTGATTTACGCGGTTAATTTTTAAAATAATTGTTTTTGTGAAAAAATAGATTTTAGTACACGGTAGGTTGAAAAGCTATAATTGTGTGGGTCCGAATTGCCGACACAATCCGTTTTATTTTTAAAATTTTATTTATTCTGTAAGGTTTTTTTTACCTCATCAATATTTTCCTGGATGTTGTCCTGTTCCTTTTCCAGTAACTCTTTTTCTTCTTCTAAAGAGTGCATCTGATTTTCTTTTTCTTTTTTGGTAATGCTTGATAAATGCGCATAGAACTTTTGCATCACTTCCAATTCTTCGTCTGTTAGTTCTTCAATACTTATTAATTTATTGCTGGCCTGGCTGGCGGCGATCAGTTCATTCAGTTTGAGCTGTAGCGCAATTGTATCTTTATTTTGGGAATGCTGAATTACAAAAACCATCAGAAAGGTTACAATGGTAGTTCCTGTATTAATAACGAGCTGCCAGGTATCCGAAAATTTAAAAAACGGGCCGGTGACTGCCCAAATAATCACAATGGCGATTGCAACGATAAACGCGTAGACGCCACCGGTTGCTTTGGTTATAACCGTAGAAAAACGATTGAAAAATTGAGAAAGCTTATTTTTCCTGGTATTATTTTCTGCCGTTGCTGCAGGTGTTTGATGGTTCTGATTCACGATGAAATTTTAAAAGATAAACAGATAATTGATTGACTTTGTTGATTTTCAATATATTAAAATATTATGCCAGAGAAAAAAGATATTTTTTGCAAAGTAATAAATGCGCTTTGTTGTAATTTTCGAGGTAAGGCCGTAAAAGTTTTTAAAAATTCTTCCTCATAATGGGCAATATTTTACTCAAAATGTTTAAAAAAAATGTGTTGTTTCAAAAGCTTGTTTTTTGCTAAAACGCCGATAGACAAAGGATTTCAGAGATTCGGCAGAATCATTTTTTTTCTTGGCAATGTATTTTATCTTTAAGCTGATTAAACAACATTTATTAAACTTAAAATTTAAAATTATGGGCGCAGGAAAAGTTTTCGCAAGCGTATTAGCAGGTGCCGCAGCAGGCGCTGTATTAGGCATTTTATTCGCACCCGATAAGGGTACAGAAACC
>JAHEZB010000464.1 GCA_023251285.1 Chitinophagaceae bacterium
TATATTGGCAAGAAAAGCCGCTAATTCTCTTTTCTGTATTGTATCATTACCTTCGGATAGAAATAATGGAAATATTTTTGATGCAGCTACAAATGCTTTGAATGAATAAAAATCCGGGTTATTACTGATAGAGTCACTTAATCCAATTCCATACCTGTGAGGAAACAAATCGTTCCATTTTTTTTCATCCAGGTATTTTGTAACGTTTGTTTTATTATTTGCATTTAAAGTTTCTTTTAATGGTCTTAAAGAATCAGTAGCTTGTCCGCGACTTATGTAAACAAGCGATAACGAAAAATAAAAAAGAAAAATAGCATATTTCATTCTAATAAGATATTTCATTTTAGGCAATTATTTCTCTTAATTGTTGTATTATCCAATGTGCTGTTATCCCTAACAAAAACTATACAGAAAAGTACCAAATTAATGAATGCAAATCTCAACTATTTGTTCCTTTACTGTACTTTTGTTCCTGCTGAAAATTGATTGAATGCCGCCAAGTGTCGAATGCGTGAACGTTGATGCAAAACGTAACATAAGCTCACAAATTCCATGTTATGTCATACAGTCGTAGAAATTTTATAAGGACATCAGCAGTTTTCTCAGGTGCAATAGCAGTAAACGCACCTGCTTTTATCCCTGGCGATCATTCTATTGCCGGGGATAGTAATCGCCTGGTTTTGTTGGGCACCCAGGGCGGCCCTTTGATCCGCTCTTACAAACAAACACCTTCTGCTAATTTGCTCGTGTTTAGATCTTTACCAATTGTTATCGATACGGGTTTTGGAGTAACATTCAAGTTATTGGATGCAGGGGTTAATTTATCATCTATAAAATATATTTTTATTACCCACCACCATTCAGACCATAATCTTGAGCTAGGGCCACTGTTATACAATGCGTGGATTGCCGGATTAATTGAGCCAATCCATGTGTATGCTCCCGTTGGACTTAATTCTCTTCTTTCTTTTTATTGGCAGTCCAACAGCTTCGACATTGAAACACGCATTAAAAATGAGGGGCGACCAGATATAAGAACGCTCATTATAACCCATGAATATTCAGAGGGCAGTATAATTTCCAATGAGGATTTTGAAGTAAGTGCGCTGAGAAATATTCATCCACCGGTTATTGAAAGTTATGCATTGAAATTTAAGTTGCCTGACAAGACAATTGTTTTTTCGGGCGACACGGCTTATTGTCCTGCCCTCATTCCGTTTTCGTTGAACGCAGATTACCTGATCCATGAAGTCATGTATGTTCCGGCAATAACAGAAATGGTGAAACGACGTCCGAATGCGGCAAAATTGAAGGCAAGTATTTTGTCTCATCATACTTCAACAGAGGATGTTGGAAGAGTAGCGTCTGCGGCAAAAGTGAAAACGCTTGTGCTTACCCACTTTGTTCCTGCTGACGATAAATCATTGACGGAACAAGTTTGGAAGAATGCTGTAAAAAGGACTTTTTCAGGAAATATTATAGTTGGAAAAGACTTATTGCAGATAGCATTATAATGCATTCAAAAGAACGCCACCAGCAATAACCAACGTTTCTCGCCGCTGCCGAAAAAATCATTGCTGTAAAGCTTAACTGCCAGAGCGAAAAATCCGGCTGCTTCACTACCATGCAAGGAAGCCGGCAGCACTTTTTTCTGATCAATCACTTTTTCAACATTCACTTGTCAATTAGTTCCACTAATTTTCCACTTTTTTATTTTATTATCAAACAAAAAGAATGATATCATATTTTCAGGCATCCCTCTCCCACCCTACTATTCATAAAGTAGGAAATAAAATATTAGACGAGCACCTTAACTTATCAGAGCATTCATTAAAAATCGATGATGAAGTTTTAGATAATTTATTAATGAATTATTTTCTGAAACCATTTGAGAAAGTAAATGAAATGTATCGTTTCGATCATCCTACCGGAGATTTAAATCTGAATGAGGTTTATCATTTTGCAGACATTATTTTTAATGATAAAGACACCTTTCATGAAAACAGCCGTCAGATAGCAAAACACTTATATGATATTTCAAACCATCCAAAAATAAAATCCGGCGAATTATACCTGTGTTATTTTACCGGTTTGCAAATAGAAGGAGAATTATCAGATGCTATAGGGATTTTTAAATCAGAATCAAAGGAACCTTATCTGAAAGTAATTCAAAAATCAAACGAGTTTGAAATCAACTACGAGCAGGAAGCCGTAAATATTAAGAAGCTTGATAAAGGATGCCTGATCTTTAATACCGAAAAAGAAGCAGGATATAAAGTTGCCGTGATTGATCAGACAAATAGTACGGAGGCAGCTTATTGGATCGATGATTTTTTGAAGTTAAAAATCAGCAACAACAATTATACGAAAACAAATACAGTATTAAAAGTTTACAAGGATTTTGTAACGAATCAAATCGATGAGGAATTTGAGATTTCAAAAACTGATAAAATTGATTTGCTGAACAGGTCAATCAAATACTTTAAGGAAAAAGAGCATTTTGATCTGGACGAATTTTCAAATGAAGTATTGGCTCATGAACCCGGAATCGAAGCATTTAAGAGATTTAAAAAGACTTATGAAGATGAGTTTGAAACTCAGATTGGCAATTCATTTTTGATCTCTGATACAGCCGTGAAAAAACAGGCAAGGGTATTTAAAAGCGTTTTGAAGCTGGATAAAAACTTTCACATTTACATTCATGGCAATAAAGAGCTGATCGAAAAAGGATATGATGAAGAAATGAAAATGAGCTATTATAAAGTTTATTTTAGAGAAGAGAATTAGAATATTAAATAGAAGCGACGGTTAAAAGTTCTTTAAGAAAAAGTCTCGTTTGAATGGGGGTTTGAGTAATGGTAAAATAGAAATTATCAAAATTTGTTTGTTTACTGCAAATCTTCAAGGCTCATTTTTTCTATCTTTATTTAATCATTAACCATTCATTTTTTTCGGATGAAATATTTAAAAGTTACCAAAGCCCCGCCAGTCGCAATTTTGCTGTATGCATTGGCGTGGAAACCTTCGGCAGAAGCGCACAAGTGAAAACAAAAAATACAAACCGGGATTATTTATTGCCCTGCTGAATCTTTATTAATGCTTTAAAGTTCAAGTTAAATCAGAATTGGTCTCACTGCTCCGTTTCGGCTAGCCTGGAAAGGCGTTTTTTGCCAGGGGTAACAGTTCGAAAAGATGCCACCTCTGCATTAAAAAAATCGTGAGTTTTCCTCCAATCGTCCAAAGCATATGCTGCATTATGTAAACACTGACCTACCCACAAACTAAACCGTTTGTTTG
>JAHEZB010000465.1 GCA_023251285.1 Chitinophagaceae bacterium
AACCATTTCACCCTTTTACCGTTACCGGTAGCTTGCCTGACAATAACACGAACAATGAATACTCTTCGATTATCAGCAATCCAAGCAGCAGAAATTCCACACTGATCAATAATCAATTAATGGGAATGGGATTAAGCCCGGTGCAGGATTTTGAAAAAACATTCGCCAGAAAATTAGATTCCTCCCAATACATTTATAATAAAAGAGCTGGTTTTATTTCACTCAGCCAGCCGCTACAGGCAGATGAAGTTTTGGCAGTGGCTTTTCAATATTCTTATAACGGGAAAATATACCAGGTTGGAGAATTTTCACAGGATGTGCCGCCGGATTCCACTTCAAGCAATCAGAAAATTTTATTTTTAAAGTTATTAAAAGCTACTTCACAGCGCCCAAATCTTCCGATCTGGCAACTAATGATGAAAAATGTTTATAGTGTAGGTTACGGCACTTTGGACCGCCAGGATTTTAATTTAAATGTATTGTATCAGCAACCGGGCCTCGGAGCTAAACGCTATCTTCCTTTTGGAGATTTAAACAAAGGAACACCGATCCTGACACTTGTAAACTTAGACCGATTAAACAGCCAGAATGATCCACAGCCTGACGGGGTTTTTGATTACATTGAAGGCTTTACCGTTTTATCGCAATACAGCAGGATTATTTTTCCGGTTTTAGAACCTTTTGGGCGCGATATCGCTCCAAAAGTTTTTACGAATCCGGCGATAGCGGCAGACAGTTTATATTATCCTTTATACGATTCGATCAAGGCAATCGCTCAACAACAATTTCCAAATCTTGACCGCTTTGTTTTGCAAGGAGTAGCAAAAACGACGGGATCGGCAGATATCAGTATCGGTTATAATATTCCGCCTGGATCTGTAACGGTTACAGCCGGAGGAAGACAACTTTTAGAAAATATTGACTATACCATCAACTATGACCTGGGAACGATAAAAGTAATCAACCAGGCGATCATCAATGCCGGAATTCCCGTTCAGGTAAACTATGAAAACAACGCTACGTTTGGATTGCAACAAAAGAGCTATATGGGGTTGCGGCTCGATTATATGTTGAAAAATACTGCTAAAGAACAAGTTTCATTAGGTGCAACAATGGTGAGGCTAAGTGAAAGGCCATTTTTCACAAAAGTGAATTATGGCGAAGATCCTATCCGCAATACCATGTATGGGCTGGATGGAAGCTATCGCAGAGATATGCCGCGGTTGACTAAAATTTTAAACAAACTTCCTTTCTTCTATTCCACTGCTCCTTCATCTATTAATGCATATGGAGAAGCAGCTTTCTTGAAACCAGGGCATGCGCCACAAATTGGCAAGGGAAATAACGGCGTTATTTACATTGATAATTTTGAAGGAAGCAAAAGTGATATTGATCTTCGTTTTCCACCAATCAGCTGGGCGCTGGCTTCGACTCCGCATGGAGCTACTGATAAAAATGGAAATATTCTTTTTCCGGAAGCAGATTCGAGCAATAGTCTCGCTTATGGAAAAAACCGGGCACAAATAGCCTGGTACCAGATTGAACCCACTTTGCAGGATCCGAAAAATGTTAATAATCCATTGAAGGGAAATACAAAATTCCTTTCAGATCCACGCACCCGTGCTGTTTCGCAGACGGAAATTTTCCCACAACGAACTACAGATTTCGGTCAAAATCAATTGATCACTTTTGATCTTTCATTTTATCCAAAAGACCGCGGTCCTTATAATTATGACGCATCCCGCACAGATATCAATTCAAATGGCAAATTCTTATTTCCAAAAAACAAATGGGGTGGATTAATGCGAAGCCTGGATCAGACAGACTTTGAAACGGCCAATATCGAATATATTGAATGTTGGGTACAGGATCCTTTTATTTTGAATCCGACAAGCAGTGGCGGCCAGTTTTATATTAATCTCGGTAACGTTTCGGAAGATGTTTTAAAAGATTCCAGGCGTTTTTATGAAAATGGATTGCCAACACCAAATTTACCCGCGCAGGTTGATACTTCCATCTGGGGTGTAGTGCCGCGTAATCCAATACAGGTTACAAATGCGTTCAGCAACGATCCCCGCGACAGGCCTTACCAGGATGTCGGTTTTGATGGATTGACAGACAGCGCCGAAGTCGCTTTTCGCAGAAGAGATTATCTTGATGTGCTGGCAGTGAATTTTGGCGCCAATTCAAAAGTTTACCAGGATGCTTTGAAAGATCCTTCCTCTGATAATTACCAATATTACCGTGGTGCAAACCTGGACGCAGAGAATGCTGACATTCTTGCCAGGTATAAAAAGTTTAATAATCCCCAGGGAAATTCACCGATAGCTGATAATAATTCTCAATTTTCTTCAGCAGCGACGCTGTATCCGGATCAGGAAGATTTGAATCATGACAATACGTTGAACGAAACAGAAGAATACTTTCAATATGTTGTAGATCTGAAACCACCTACCGATCCGGAAATGGTGATTGGTACCAACTATATTGTTGATAAAAAAATAGTTGGTGTAAGATTGGTCGATGGAAGTCCCAGAAACGAAACCTGGTATCAGCTTAGAATCCCTATAGATTCTTATAATAAAAAAGTTGGAAACATTCCGGATTTTAAATCCATCCGCTTTATGAGAATGTTTTTGACAGGTTTTGATGATAGTGTTACTGTTCGATTTGGCGCCCTTAGCCTGGTAAGAAATACCTGGAGAAAATTCCAATATAAACTCGATTCTTCGGGAAATTATACTAAAACTTCCGATAATGATTTTAACGTAGGCGCTGTGAATATTGAGGAAAATGATAAGCGTCAGCCTTTACCATATCGAACACCCCGCGATATTGTACGGGTACAAACGCTGAGTAATAACGGAGTAAATCTTTTGGAAAATGAACAATCGCTCACCGTGCAGTTTTCAAATCTTCAAAAAAATGACGGCAAAGCTGTTTTTCAAACTTACGCCAACCGGGATTTGAGACAGTTTAAAAAGTTGCAACTGTATATTCATGCAGAAAAAAATGAAGCAACTACTTTATACAACAATGACCTCACTGCGGTAATCAGGATTGGAAGTGATTTTGTAAATAATTATTACGAAGTAAGAATTCCTTTAAAATTAACTCCGCTCAATACAGGCCTTGATCCAAACAGCGATGCGTACAACGACACATTGTGGATAAAGAGTAATAACCTTGACCTTGATCTTGGCGATCTGACCAATCTCAAAACAAAAAGGAATCTTTCCAATACGGCTTTGAATGTTCTATATTCTCAATTGCAATCCAATGGGCAAACCTATGCAA
>JAHEZB010000466.1 GCA_023251285.1 Chitinophagaceae bacterium
TCTTCAGGTTGCATTCCGGCATCATTGAGCGCTGCGTGCATTACATTTTTCGCCCCAAGTCCATCCGGATGTGGAGCGGTAATGTGATAGGCGTCAGCAGATGCACCGCCGCCTGCTAATTCACAATAAATTTTTGCGCCTCTTGCTTTTGCATGTTCCAACTCTTCCAAAACCAATATTCCAGCTGCTTCACCCATTACAAATCCATCTCTGTCTTTATCAAAAGGACGTGAGGCGGTTTTAGGGTCGTCGTTCCTTTCGCTTAATGCTTTCATCGCATTAAATCCTCCCACGCCGGATTCTGAAATAACAGCTTCACTGCCACCGGTTAGAACGATATCAGCCCTACCCAAACGTATGTTGTCATAAGCGTCAATAATTGCATTGGTACTGCTGGCGCAGGCACTTACAACCGCAAAATTTGGCCCGCGAAATCCAAAGCGCATCGAAATTTGTCCTGCTGCTATATCGAGGATCATTTTCGGAATGAAGAAAGGATTAAAACGTGGAGTACCGTCGCCGCGCGCGAATTCCATTACATCATCCTGGAAGGTGGTAATTCCACCAATGCCGCTGGCGAAAATGACTCCGACACGATCAGGGTTTACATTGTCCTTAGTAATTCCAGCGTCTTTCACAGCTTCATCGCTTGCTACTAAAGCAAATTGAGTGAAGCGGTCCAGTTTCCGTGCTTCTTTTCTTTCCAGGTAATCTGTCGGTTCAAAATCTTTAACCTCACAGGCAAACTTGGTTTTAAATTTCGCGCAATCAAATTGTTGGATATAATCAGCGCCGGAAACACCGTTGGTAAGACCTTCCCAATATTCAGGAACGTTTTTACCCAATGGCGTTATGGCACCCAATCCGGTTACTACTACTCTTTTTAATTCCATAAGCTTGCCTGCAAAGTTAAAATAAGATGATTACTTAGCATGTTCCTCAAGGTATGCTACTGCCTGTCCTACGGTGGTGATTGTTTCCGCTTGTTCATCAGGAATTGAAATATTGAATTCTTTCTCAAATTCCATGATCAGTTCCACGGTGTCCAAACTGTCAGCACCTAAATCGTTAGTGAATGAAGCTTCTGGTGTAACCTCTGCCTCGTCAACTCCTAACTTGTCAACAATGATTTTTTTTACTCTTGTTGCAACGTCTTGCATGATTGTAAAGTTTAGTTAATATGGGCACAAAAATATACTTTTTGCGATAAAAAAAAATAATAACTATTTGGAAAAAAATTCGTTACGGAAAGATTCAAATTTTCAAGTGAAATTCACGCTGTTTCCGGCGTTATCAGGATTTTAAGAACCATTTATTTTTTTTTGAATTTCATTTTCGAGACGTAAAATCGGTAATTTTTTATTTTCCAGGTGCTGAAATTAAATCAGATAAATCATGTATTTTTATTCAAATCATAAAACAACCATTTACTTTTATGCCCCTTAAGCAAATAGACCACGGCAGTAAAGAATATGAGCAGATGATTAAATTGCGCTTTGAGATTTTGCGCAAGCCGCTCCATCTGGATTTTTCAAAAGAAGAACTCGAAAAAGAGAAACATGATATCCTTATCGGCGCTTTTGAGGATGATAAAATGCTTGGTTGTTGCCTGCTTACAAAAGTGGACAAACACTGCGTAAGGCTGCGGCAGATGGCAGTTCAAAATAATTTTCAGGGAAAAGGAATTGGCGCCAGCCTGATGAATTTTGCAGAAAATGTAGCCCGCGATCACGGCTATAAAAGGATAATCATGCACGCCCGGAAAACGGCGACCGGTTTTTACGAAAAACTAGGTTATACCGTCACCGGAAAAGAATTTATTGAAATTTCTATTCCACATGTGGTGATGGAAAAGAAATTAAGGTTTTGAACAAAAATTTAAGTAAGGATAGAGCATATTTTCATTTGAAAGAAAATGAGAAACTGATTTATTTGTTCCTTTACTGAAATCGATAAAAGTGAAGTTTAATAACCACCACTAATTCCCCTTTTTTCCTGCACTTTTTGATTTGTCATCCTTATCGTCAAAAAGTATGGAAAACCAAAAGGATAAAAATGGGAATATATCGGGAATCCGACATTATTTATATGCCTTAATATCAATGATCGTATCACAGAAAGAATATTCCTTTGGGTCGTTGCTGCTGATAATCAACAAACGGTTGGCACAAAATTGTTCTATTAGCTGATGATAAAGCGAAACGCCTTCTGCATCCAGGTTGGTAAGCGGTTCATCCAATAAAACAATGGGCACATTACTAAAAATTGCCTGTGCCAGCTTCACCCGCTGTTTCATACCGCTGCTGAAATAACGGATCTGTTTGTGTGCGGCATTTTCAAGAGAAGACAAATGAATAATATCCTTCGTACTCACGGTTGAAAGCCATCCTTTCATTTTATCATGAAATAAAAAAAATTCAGTTAAAGTCATTTCTTCAATCGTGTCCAGGTAGGGCGCAGCAAAAGATATTTTCTCAAAAACCTTATCAGCTGAAAAATGTTTTCCATTTTGCAGGTAATCAATCTTTCCTTCGTTGTAAACTGCACAACCGGAAATAAGCTGTAACAAAGTAGATTTACCGGAACCATTTGGTCCGGTTATGGCATAATGTTTTCCATTTTCAAATTGAAAATCAAGGTTGCGGAAAATCCAATCCCTGTTGAAGCGTTTGCCAAGATTTGTTAGATTAATTTCCATATAATAATTAGCTGATCCGCTAATTAGCTAAATAGCCAATTTCCTAATTTTCCTCCAAATTCTCTTTGGAAGACACTTTCAAAATCCCCCGTTTGCTCGCTTTTATAAATTCGAGTATTTCTGTTTTCTCATCAGATTCAGGTAGTTCTTTTTCTATGATTTGGGTAGCCTGGGTAATATTTAATCCACGTAAATAAATATTGCGGTAAATTTCTGAAATTCCGTTTATTTTTTCGGACGTAAATCCGCGGCGTTGCAAGCCGACTGAATTCACACCAGCATAAGACAATGGAGAGCGCCCGGCCTTAATAAAAGGAGGTACATCTTTTATAATTTCTGTTCCGCCCGCAATGTATGTATGAGCTCCGATTTTTGAAAACTGAATGGCTGCTGCCATCCCACCAATAATCGCATGGTCTCCGATTTCGACATGCCCTGCAAGCTGCACAGAATTCGCAATGATTACGTAGTCGCCGAGGATACAATCGTGTGCAATGTGCGCATAAGCCATCAACAAACAATTACTTCCCACCACCGTTTTCCACTTATCTTTTGTTCCGCGGTTCACGGTTACGCATTCTCTTATTGTGGTATTATC
>JAHEZB010000467.1:0-603 GCA_023251285.1 Chitinophagaceae bacterium
TGGGCTGCTGCATAAGCATTTCCTTCAAAATCAATTTCAGCACCGGCAGAATTGATCTGGAAATGAGTAGCGCCTTCTGGTTTGCCGACCATGTTTTCAGGAACAAAGCCACCAATTTCAATCGATAAATTACCCGTTGTACGATCAATGGAAGTAGTGAAAGGCGCAAAGAAAGTACTGTCCAAAACCGCGCTGATATTGAATTGAAAGCCTTGCAGCAATTCGATGTTGCCATTCACAACAGTACGTTCACCCCTGCGGCTTTCGGTATCTGTTTTGAGAACCGTCATCATTAGCTTGGTAAGGCGGCTCACCGCTCTTCCATCCGATGATTTTTGTGAAACGGCTTTTACTGCATTCCGCAGCAGTTTTCCTGCTTTACCTGCCCTGCCGAATTCCGCGCCGTTTTCACGGGTACGCTGGAATTTAGGGTCAGAGGCGATCCGGTTTTTGTCAATGCCTCCCTTGTCCTTGACAAGAAAACCATCCCTTGTTTTGTAGAAACTTAGGTTTCCGATCCTCCCTTTGACGGGAAGATGTCCTTTTTGTTGAGCCATGTTTTTAATTTTTAAAATGAAAGAATGAGAGTGTTTCAAAGGCACA
>JAHEZB010000467.1:613-3294 GCA_023251285.1 Chitinophagaceae bacterium
ATTTTTGCAATTGCAATGCAAGAATAAGTTGGTAGTTTTATCGGAAGAAATGCCGGGTGCCGGAATGGCCCCTGGTTGCTAAAAAGAACCAGTCTTTACTATTGTATGCAGAATTTGCCGAAAAGGATACCAAAGCGTATCGTATTGTATGCAAAGGATGTGGAGAATATTACAGGCAAGAAAGCGAGGACAGCAGGTAACTTGCTGCAGAGGATCCGCGAACAAAACAAAAAAAATACGTCGACACGATTGCTGGCGTTGGGATAAAAATAAGTTACATTTGATAACCAATTAAAGGATAGTTGATCAAACTGTGGGAAGTGCGATAATACGACTGATGCTTGCTCTTACAAGGTTTCCAGGGATCGATAATCATTAGCTTTGTTTTTTTACCGGCCTGTAAAATGAAATGATCATCAATGCTTTTTCCTGCCATAAAATCCTCAATAGAATTCTCACCCGCAGAGTAAAATAAACCCAATAAAACAATGAGAAATAATCGAAGCAGCAGGATAAAAACCATCCAAAAACCGGCTATCATCTTTAAACAAATGGCAACACTCCTTTCTTTGTTTATGATAACATGTCTTTTGGGAGGCTTTAAAAACAACAATAGCAGTCTGAAGCTTTCAGCAAGAAGAACCGATACCATCATTAAATACCCGTGTTTTTTGGTCGTATCCGATACTCATTTACATCATGGGGAAAACCAAAGTATGACGTTGGATTCAAATTCAGATTCGGGTGATGACCTTTGGGAAGCTGCGAAAAGTGAGATAGATTCGGTAATAAAAAAAAGTCATCCAAAATTTTTAATTGTATTGGGAGATCTTCCGTTTCATTCTCTCGGAAATTTATCCGACGTAGATTCCAGTTTGTTAAATGTCTATAATGACTTTTCAAAAATAGCCAGGACCAACAACCTTCCTTTACTGATTGCTCCTGGAAATAATGATTCTTATTCCGGAGATTATAAGCCTTTGACGGCGAATCATCCTGTATTTTTTCAACAGGACACCAATAACGTTGCTACCTACGCTAATGATTCCCTGGCTGTTCCCTTAGGATGTTATTCCGTCTTTCCGTTTGGCAGATCAGGCAGGTTTAGGGTAGTTATTTTAAATTCTAATATTTTCTCCTCTCACTTAGATTGGCAAAGCCGGCTATCCTCATATGGTGCAAATCAATCTACCGATGCGGATACAGAAATGCGCTGGTTTGGTAATCAGCTTCATGAGGCGTGCGAGGACTCAGAACATGTATTAATCGCGATGCATGTTCCGCCGGGACTGGACGGAAACCAAACAATTCGTGATCATGTGAACCGGTACTTGTGGTTTTCTGCCGGAATTCAAAACAGCTTTCTTGATTTAATTCACGAGTACCAGGATAATATCATCGGCGTCCTTGCAAGCCACACTCACATGGATGGAATCAGGCTGTTGCGAAACGATAATCGGGATAGCATCACATCGATGCTTATTTCTGAACCCGGAATAGCTCCTGGCCACGGCAACAATCTGGCAATTAAACTAATTGAATACAATGCGGATAACTTTGCCTTAGAGAATTTTGTAACGTACTATATGGATTATTGGAATCTGGACACACCGCCAACATTGAAAGGCTGGGACTCTTCTTTTATTTTTAGTAACATAGCTCCCGACTATGATCCACCATCAATGAATATGCTGGAATATTTTCGGAAGGATTGCGATAAGAATTGCCTGGATCAGATAATTGATTCAATCTATACAGCTAAAAGCAAGGACCCAAAAGCCTCCATTGAGACCAGGAGTGAGTATGTTGATTATGAGGGTAATAAATGAATCTCAAATAAGTATCACCTGATTCTTTGTTGACGGAAAAAGTAATGGGGTTGCAGTCCGACAAAAAATCATTTTTTCTTAAAGTTTTCATATGCAAATGGTTCCAATGAAACACTGCAAAAACTGCTATCATATCCTAAAAGGAAATTATTGTTCTAATTGCGGTCAAAAGGCAACGACGGGGCGGATTACTTTCAGATATTTACTCGAAATATTTCTTCAAATTTTTACGCACCTTGAACACGGTTTTTTGTATACTTCAAAAGAATTGCTAATCAGGCCTGGTATAACTATGCATGATTATTTAACTGGACATCGCAAAAAACTTGAATCAACTATCGGTTATATCGTTGTTTGGGCTGGGCTGGAGTGGCTGATAAGAAAAGGTGTTATTAATTTATTTGGGTATAAATTTTTGCATTCAGAGTATGAAACACCAGAATACGAACAGGTAAGATTTTTTTACGACCAACATTCTTCCTGGTTTGTATTTATTATCGTGCCATTTGTGGCAACAATCATCTATTTATTAATGGGAAAACCGCGTTATAATCTTGCTGAAATAACTGCTGTTACTATTTATGGATTTGGCACGTATCATATTTTGCAATTATTCAGTTCTACCATTTTATTAGGAATTATATTTCAGGTGAATATCAGAAGTTGGCAGATAGGCGTGTTTTATAACGTTATTGGTGCAGTTTGGATATTTTGGTCTTCGTATGACTTTTTCAAAATCGACCATTTAAACAATTTCTGGCTTAGATTAATTGGCTGCTGCCTGCTTACTTTAATCGTTGAAAATGCGCTTGTTTTATTCCTGCCCCTTGTGTTTTTTAGGATTGCAAACAT
>JAHEZB010000468.1 GCA_023251285.1 Chitinophagaceae bacterium
AGGAAACTACCAACAAGTATATTTTTGCAATTTTTCTTGTCAATAAGATCACCGGGATCATTCTTGTTCCAATTATAATTTTGCTGGCTTTTTTAAATCCCGCATGGCTTCCCGATGTCACCAATATATCTTTTATGGTTCTTGGCTTATTTTTTTTATCGAGATATATAAAAAGTTATGGTGCTATCGAACGGAAAATTCCTTTGAATGCCTTTCATTTTATAATTTATATACTTGGCGCCGAAATTATTCCTCTGTTAATTATTTATAAAGTCGCTATTGATTATTTAATATGAGTTTTAGCTTATTATTTTATCCGAGTTGAATGCAACTTGCGAAAAAAACATAACTTTGCAGTATCTGCATCAACTATAAAATGGATATAAATACTGCGCCTAAGGAACCCAAGACCGTAAAGGAAATTCAAAATATCCTGATAACTCAGGCTAAGCCTGATAATGAAAAATCGCCATATTTTGAGATGGCAAAAAAGTATAAAATAAACTTAAGTTTCGCTCCATTTATTCGTGTAGAACCCATTCCTTCCAGGGAATTCAGAAAACAAAAAATTGATATTCCTTCTTTTACTGCGATCATTTTTAACAGCCGTAATGCCATCGATCATTTTTTCAGAACCTGTGAAGAAATGAGAATAACCGTGAGCCCAGAGGTGAAATATTTTTGTATTACAGAATCAGTAGCACTTTATCTGCAAAAATTTATTTTATACCGCAAACGGAAGGTCTTTTTTGCAGATGGAACCAATAAGAATCTTTTTGAAGTAATCAACAAATATAAGGAACAGGAAAAGTTTTTATATCCTTGCTCACATTCTTTTGACAGTGAAATTACCAACTGGCTTATTTCAAACAATTGCGTGTATGCTATTCCGGTTTTGTATGAAATTATTTCAAACAATGTGAAAGAAGTAATTGAAAAACAGGAATACCAGATCATCTGTTTTTTCACTCCCCTTGGCGTAAAAAGTTTTACCGAAAATTGTCCACACTTTAAGCAAAACGGAACGCTCATAGGTGCCTTTGGCGATAATACACGCAAAGCGGTAATTAATGCAGGTTTTCAACCTGATATCATTGCTCCTCAACCAAAAGCTCCCAGCATGGTTTCTGCTTTGGAAAGTTATCTTTCAGGGTTGAAGAAAAAATAAAACTTCTTTTTCACTTTTTTTTAAATCAGCAGTAAACAAACAAATAACTGCAAATTCGTTTCTGTAGGAAGCTATCAATTTTATTTTTCAAAAGAAAATTCTTTCTAAGGGGTAATCAGCCTTCCGATATTCTCAATTTCTTTTATAAATCGATTATTTTCTCGATTATCCTCCAATCGAAAGGATTAATTTCAACATTTTATAAGAACGGCTAATCCGCGGCAAATTCTATTTCTACAAATCTTCTTTCGTAAATTTTTTCAAGGCAAAGAAATAATAACCGCAAATGTAGACGACACTTGCAATAACCATAATCCAGATTTCCGGGGAATCTTTATAAATTACTTTGTTGCCAAAAGGAATCGGAAGCATTACATCTGTTACCTGTAGTGGTAAAAAATATCCAACCGGTGATAATTCCAATTTCTGGTTGATCAGCATACAGATAATGAATTCGAAGATTAATCCGTATAAAAAAAATACTGCGATAGCCGCACCGCTTTTTCTGAAAAGAATAGCCAGAAACTGCGCAAAAGTAATATAGGCAACGGTTTGAATAAATATATAAACTACATTTTCAATACCTGAAAATGAAAAATGAGAGCCGGTGGTAATTAAACCGAATAACAAGGCAATTAAAAAATTAAAAATAGTGGCGACTATAGAAAATAAAATCGCGAAGACAAATTTTACGGTAATGAATTCCCTGCGAGTCCAGCCATCAATAATATTCTGGCGGTGTGTCTTAAAATTAAATTCATTGGTAAGCAACATAATGAAAAGAATTCCGGGGAAATATAGTAACCAGCTACTCATAAAACCCACTGTTTCCCATACTTTAGGGAATGCATACGGCGTTCCCAGAAGCATCTGGCTGGCTGGCATATTTTGAACAGCAAGCTCATTTATATAAAATCCGGTATAATTAATTCCAAGAATCGCGAAACCATAAAGAATCGTAAATACCCAGAATGTTTTATAATTTTTTACTTTAAGCCATTCAATTTTTAAAAGATGTTTCATAAGTTTTTTAATTATTGGTAAGTTCGAAAAACCGTGCTTCCAGGCTTTTCTTTTTCAGAATAAGGTGATTGAGAACCACACCCTGGCTAAAACAAAAATCATTGACCGATGCCAGATCTGCGTTGCCCACCGGAAAGAATATTTTGATCACAGAATTTTCATCCGCCACTTTTGTTTTACCGTTCAATGGTTGTAATATTTCGAATAGTTTTTTATTATCAGCGGACGACACTTCCACTATATCTTCATTTGACAGAATCTCATTTACGTTTCCGGAAGTGATCAATTCACCTCTTTTTAAAATGGCTACATGTGAACAAACTTTTTCTACTTCATCCAAAAGATGGCTGGCCATAATGATCGTTTTTCCTTCACGATATAGTTTTTTCATTAGCTCTCTGATCTCTGCGATTCCTACCGGATCCAGTCCATTTGTTGGTTCATCGAAGACCAAAACGGAAGGATTTCCCAATAAACAGGAGGCAATTGCCAAACGCTGTTTCATCCCTAAAGAATAGGTGCTGAATTTGGAATCTTTTCTGCGTGTCAGATCTACTGTTTCCAATACTTTGTCAATATCTTCTTTGCCATGTTGTTTTATTTCAGCGGCAATCTCGAGGTTTTTTACTCCCGATAAATAATGATAAAAATTTGGCGTTTCCAGCAAGGTTCCAATTCGCCTGCGGCTGTTTGCCGATGGTGGTTCATCGAAAAGTTGATAGCTTCCCGATGTTGGTTTTAGAATATCTGTAATGGTTCCAAGCGTAGTGGTTTTTCCACTTCCATTTGGTCCCAAAATTCCAAAAACAGTTCCTTCCGGTACAGAAAAACTCACATTTTTTAGTGCCTGAATGTTGCCATAGGTTTTGGATAAATTTTCTACAGTAAGTATTGACATGTTGAATGATTGAAAAAATAATAATGCAATATAAGTGAAGTATAAAATAAAATTGCAATTGTTGTTTGAATGGTAGCGCAGGATTTTTCCATCCTTAAATAAATATCAATCTTTCAATTTTCAGAATGAAATTTTTTAAACCAGGTCATTTGCCTCTTTGCATAATGGCGCGTATTTTTTTTAATTTCGTCAACCGCTTT
>JAHEZB010000469.1 GCA_023251285.1 Chitinophagaceae bacterium
ACGCGAACAGAAAATAAAGTATCGAATATTCCCTTACCCGTACAAGTTATTTCTGCTAAAAATATTCAGTTTTCCGGTTCGCAAAAACTGATCGATATTTTGCAAATGCAAACCGGCTTGGTAATCGCAAATAATCCTTTGGGAACAGCGTTACAGGGATATCCAAATCCATTTGGTGATGGTATTCAGATGCAGGGATTGGATCCCGCTTATACGTTGATTTTGGTAAATGGCGAGCCGCTTATCGGACGCAATGCCGGCATTATCAATCTTGGACGAATTGCGGTTGGAAATATCAAACAAATTGAAATAATCCGGGGACCAGCTACGTGCTTATACGGCTCGGATGCTTTGGCGGGAGTCATTAATATCATTACAGTAGAGCCGGTTAAAAATTCGCTGAACCTCCAGGCTCATTATGCTACGAACAATACGCTTGGATTAACGGCAGCAGGAGCGATAAAAAAAAAGAAAACCGCGCTGGAGCTTTTTATAAACCGGTACAGCAGTGACGGCTACGATCTTGATAAAAACATTTATGGTAAAACCATTGATCCGTTTGTGGATTATTCTGCAAGTGCCAAACTTACTTATAACATCAGCAACAAAAACAAACTCACTTTATCAGCAAGGTATTTTTCAGAAAAACAATTTAATAATTACCTCATTTACCCGCAATCAGAACCGCAAATTGTAAAAGGTACTACCGCGGAAACGGATGGAAGTTTATTTGCGCGATATGATCACAAAGTAAACGCGGCATTCAATTACACCGCTTCTGTTTATACCACTTCCTATACCAATAATGCAGGAGTTTATTTGAAAAAGAATGATTCATTGTATGAGAGAATTCAGTTAACAGATTTTCTTTTGCGGCCGGAAATACAGGTGAATATGGGAAAAAATCCATCGGCGCTGTTTGTCGCCGGCGCAGGGTATAATTTTGAAACAGTTAATTCGACAAGATATAGCTCGTGGAAAGAGATGGATGCGTGGTATGCTTTTGTTCAGAAACAAATTCAGTGGAAAGGCCAGACCAATATCATCATGGGCGCCAGGTTTGATAAAAATTCTTTGTATCCCGCACAACTAAGCCCTAAACTGGCAATTGCTTATAAATTAAAACCGGGTTTTATTTTCAAAGGCAGCATTGGCGCCGGTTTTAAAGCTCCGGATTTCAGGCAGCAATTTTTGAATTTTTCTAATTCCCTCATCGGTTATACGATTCTCGGAGCAAGCGAATTGGCACATGGATTGCAAATGTTGCAGAAAACCGGGCAAATAAATCCGGACATCAATCTTGATCCTTACATGCATCGTTATGAACTTTCTCCTGAAAAATCGATTGGAGTAAATGCAGGTTTTGATTATACAATCAACAGCCACGCGGTTTTCAAGGTTAATTTTTTTAGAAATGACATCAGTAACCTGATAGAATCTTACAACCTGCCTTTTAATAAAACGAACAATCAGTCTATTTTTTCTTATATGAACCTCGATAAGGTTTTTACTGAAGGAACAGAAGCCAGTTTTTCTTACAATTTCAATCAAAATTTTTCTTTGTTTGGGGGTTACCAATATTTAATTGCCAAAGACAAAAAAATATTGCAGCAAATCAAAAACGGCAAATTGTACAAGCGCGATCCTGATACATATGTCACCACGCTCGTTACAAAAGGTGAATACAAAGGGTTATACAACAGGAGCAGGAATACCGCGAATCTTAGATTTCAATATAATAATCTCGCCTGTAAAGGCAACGCATTCATCACGGCGAAATATCGTGGCGCCTACGGATTTAGCGGACTTGATGGTTTTCAAAATGGCAGCGCCGTTTATACAGATGAGCGCGAATCGGTAAAAGGATTTGTGCTGTTGAATGCAACTGTTTCCAAACGACTGGCTAGCCGCTGGGAAGTGCAAGGTGGAATTGAAAATATATTAAATTATAAAAACCCGCTGTTGATGCCGAATATTTATGGAAGGACGTATTTTATCAACGCAAATTTTAAACTTGAAAAATAAAACAAAATGAAAAAGAAAACTGTGAAATTAAGCGTGCTCGCATTAGTAGCACTGATGACTGGAGTTATTTCTTGTAGTAAAAAAAATAATCCAACACCAGCTCCAAACGCATCGGTATCTGTAACGGATTCAATACAGGTTCCTTTTAGTTCTACTGGCCCTTATACTCTTTATAGCTTTAAAGATAGTTCAGTAGTACCAAATAGTGATTCTGCCTCTTTGAAATGGGATTTTGGAATTCGCTTCGTAAATATTATCGTAAATAGTCATGCAAGCGGGCCGGGAAACGCTGCTGTTATTACCCAACCAGGAGTTTATGAAACATTTACAGCAGCTCCTGAAACAGGATATGCATATGATACAACAGCAACGAAAACAGCGATTGATGCGGGATATACAACAGGATGGTATAATTATGATCCCAACGACCCAACTCATACATTTCATCCGAAAGCAGGACAATTTTTTGTGTTTAAAACTGCAGATGGACATTATGTGAAAATGGAGATTCTTTCCGTTTCCTACTTGCCTTTTAGTGGCCCGGTTCCGGTTACCTTGATCTATAAATTCCGTTATACTTACCAGGCAGACGGTTCCAGAAATTTTTAAAATTTTCCAGCCAAATAGAAATGGCTTTCTCAATTTGAGAAAGCCATTTTTGTGTATTTCCGATGGGGTTTATTTAAAAAGAAGACGAAGGGTTGCTTCGTCTTCAAAATTTCCACTGCAAGTCTGACCTGTATGAAGAAATAATGCAACTAATGCAATTATCCAAAAATCAAATCAGTGTTTTTCATATTGCAACGGCTTTATGTACTTTCATACATAAGTGGTGTGACAGATATAATATAAATATTGTGCCAAAGCTGCCGTCTGGATGGTTTCGTTTGCTGACCTGAACGATTATGATTTCGGAAAGAAAGAAATAAGCGGAATTTCTCTTTTTAATTCAGGAACGATCCATATCTCTTTAGCACTGATATGAATTTCGCAAAAAATATTTTTTGTCGTTAAAAAAATGTTTTCCCAGGACACATTTTTCAATTCTTTTCTTTTTTATTTTGGGAAAAATAAATCCGGTAAACCAAGAAATATCGGGTTTTACTGTTTTTTTATCTTTTATTTGTCGAATCAATAACTCTTCAATGACTGTTTGAAAAAAGTGAAAGAATTTAGATGGTAATGATTTTTGTAAAGAAAATTTTTGTTTTACGATTTTACCATGCAGCATTTTTCAGGAAATAATGGTCAA
>JAHEZB010000470.1 GCA_023251285.1 Chitinophagaceae bacterium
ATATTCTTTTACATCTTTGCCGGTATCACTTTTACCTCTTCCAAAAGCGTCAAAATAAATGATCTGGTTATCTTTTGCCAGGGAATCAAAAACACGATAACCGAGATGAGAGCCGCCCGGACCGCCAGGAATAATTATCAATGGATCTCCTTTGCCCACCAAAACGACATAAAGTTTTGCACCATTTACCGTTACATATTTGCCATCGGTATAGCTGTTGGGAAAATTTTGCGCGTAACCGATTGCAAAAGTGAAAACCAGTGTTAATGATAAAAATACTTTTTTCATTTTTTTAATGAAGATAAATAAAAGTGACTCTCGAACGCCCTTTGTTTAAAATTTTTTCTTTTGTTAAAGGAATGAAAAAGCATTGTCGAGAATTAAACAATCGCACAAAATTTCATTCTATTATTTTGAAAGCAATCAATGAAAATTTAAAAAACATTCGTCATTCTAAAAACTTAATCTCATGAAAAATTTACTACTTGCTCTTTTTGTCGTTACCGCTTTTGCGGCTTGTAAAAGCAATTCTGATCAAAACGATCAGACCAGAAATATTCAGCTTTTATCAGATTCTACCGCTTACAATAACAACGTTTTATCAGATACCAATAAAGTGGTAAAAGCAGAACCGCTTCCTGAAAAAATCAGCGAAAAACCACGTACAATTGTAATCGTGAAAACGGTTGAAAAAAGGGCTGCTAATCCGGTTAAAATTGCAACCGCTTCTCCTGTACCAGACCAGGTATCGAATATTCCAACTGTGGCAACTCCTCCTGTTGTTACAGCTCCCGCACCGGAAAAAACTACAGTTGATAAACCTGCTACCGGTACAAATTCTTCTGAAACTGCCTCAACAGGAAGTGAAACAAAAGTCCAGAAGAAAAAAGGATTAAATAAAGCGTCAGAAGGCGCGATAATCGGCGGAGTTGGCGGAGCAGTTGGTGGTGCAATTATCAGCAAGAAAAAAGGTTTAGGAGCAGTGGTCGGTGCTGTTGTAGGGGCAGCAGGAGGTTATATAATTGGGAAAAACATGGATAAAAAGGATAACAAATTTGAGCTCGAATAACGTCTCTTTTAAATTTGAGTAAAAGCCTTTCTTTTGCAAAAAAGAAAGGCTTTTTGTTTTAATATTTCATTTAGTACTAATACTGAACACAATTAAAAACAATGCATTTCACAAAATTTGCACAATTTTTCACAAAATTTCAAATAATTGGCATTATTTTCTCCCTCTCGGTTTTTAGATATGTATTTTTCACGAAAATTAAGAGTTATGAAAATTAGATTCATCAAAAAAGTATTACCAGTTCTGTTCTTAATCGCCTTTTCTGCTTGTAACAGTAATAAAAAAGCCGACACAAGAAATATTCAGTTACTGACAGATTCTACTGCATACAGAAATAGTGTATCTTCTGATTCTGCCAGAATGAAAAATGAGAACACGGTACCCGCAACCACTATTCATCATAAGGCGTCAGAGACGTATACTTCTGCAAATTCAAAAAAAGAATCGAAATCGCCGACATCTTCAACTTCAGGAACGGTTTCGAAATCAGGTAGTTCTTCAACTTCGGGAACAGCAAGCAATTCTGGCTCTTCCACTACCCAAGGCAGTCAGAAAAAAGGTTGGAGCAAAGGAGCACAAGGTGCTGTAATTGGTGGTGCAACCGGAGCCGTTGGAGGTGCAATCATTTCAAAACATAAAGGCACCGGTGCAGCCATTGGTGCGGCAGTAGGTGCCGCAGGCGGATATATTATCGGTCATGAAAAAGATAAAAAAGATGGCCGCGTACAAAAGAAATAGCTTTCTTAATCTTCAAAAGAAAATCTTCTTACAAAAAAGTAAGAAGATTTTCTTTTGAGATAAAATCAAAATATCACTTTGCTCTGTCGTATTGCAAGAGCCACGGCAAATCCACGCCCAATTCTTTCGCAGCATGCAGCGGAAAATAAGGTTCCCTCAATAATTGCCGGGCCATTATAATAAGATCTGCTTTTTCGTTTTTGAGAATTTCTTCAGCCTGCTGTGCAGTTGTAATTAACCCCACCGCAGCAGTCATGATCTTCGCTTCTTTTTTTATTTTTTCAGAAAAAGGAACCTGGTAAAGGGGCGCAACAGGAATTTTTTGTTCATGTGAATTCCCTCCCGTGGAGCAATCAATAACATCCACTGCATTTTCTTTTAAAATTTTTGCAAGAGCGACAGAATCATCTTCACTCCAGCCATCAGGCACCCAATCCGTAGCGGAAATCCTTACGAATAAAGGTGAACCTTCTCTCATAACACGTCTCATTTCTTTGACAATTTCCAAAAGCAACCTGATGCGGTTTTCAAAAGAACCGCCATATTCATCTTTACGAAAATTGCTAACCGGCGATAAAAACTCGTTTACTAAATACCCATGTGCTCCATGAATTTCAAAAACGTCAAAGCCAGCATCAACGGCTCTTCTCGTAGCATCTCCAAAATCTTTTACAAGCCTTTTAATTTCATCTACTGACATTTTAAGCGGCGCTGGTTCATCTTCTTTAAAAGCAACCGCGCTTGGTGCTAACGTTTGCCAGCCGCCATCCTTTTCCGTTAGTGCCACACGTCCTTTCCAGGGGCTTAAATGACTTGCTTTTCGTCCGGCATGCGCCAGTTGAATTCCCGGAACTGCTCCTTGTTCTTTTATAAAAGTGGTAATTTTTTTCAAAAAAGGAATGTGTTCATCTTTCCAGATTCCGAGATCATCCGGCGAAATTCTTCCTTCCGGCGAAACCGCTGCTGCTTCCGTAAAAACAAGCGCCGCGCCTCCGACAGCACGCGATCCCAGATGCACCAAATGCCAGTCGTTGGCAAATCCATCGATACTCGAATACTGGCACATAGGTGAAACGACGATCCTGTTTTTTAAAGTAATTCCCCTGATTTTTATTGGTTCAAATAGTAAAGCCATTATGAATTGTTTTTTAGCAAATTTCCCGCCTATTTTCCTTAAAAAAAATTCCGTAATCAACCCCAGCCATTTTGTAGCGTAATCATTAACAATGAAAAACATATTTCCGGCTTCATAAACCGCCTTTACTTAAAGAATTTCCATTAATTTTGCCCACCTTTCAAATTGAATTGGTCCCGTAGTTCAATGCCCGCCCGGCTGACACGGTCGGCCGGGGATAGAATAGAAGTTCCCTAAACTTTAGATACAAGTTCGATTCTTGTTTGTTAATAATTTCTGTTAAATAATAAAAGGAAAATAGATGTTTTATGCTTATGTGATAAAATCAAT
>JAHEZB010000471.1 GCA_023251285.1 Chitinophagaceae bacterium
ATAGACGAAGCGAGTGATGCGTATGATGCCATTGACTGGCTCGTAAAAAATATTCCCAACAACAATGGAAAGGTGGGCGTATTTGGCATCTCATACCCCGGCTTTTACTCTACCATGGCGGCCGCCAGCAACCATCCTGCTTTGAAAGCGGTAAGTCCGCAGGCTCCTGTTACCAATTGGTTTATCGGTGACGACTTTCACCATAATGGCGCCTTCTTTCAAATGGATGCATTTGATTTTTATTCAGCGCTGGGATTTGCTTTTGGTGTTCCTCATCCGAAGCCTGTAGATGTGCCTGCTGCTTCAGTCGGATATCCTGTGCATGATAATTATAAATTCTACTTAGATGCAGGCAATTTAAAAAATCTGACCAAATACATGGGCGACACCATTGCTTTCTGGAAAGACCTGATGTCTCATCCAAATTACGATAGCTGGTGGCAGGCACGCGACGCACGTAACGCAACGAAGAATCTTCAACCGGCTATGTTGTGGGTTGGCGGCATGTTTGACGCTGAAGATGACTGGGGTGCCTGGAATTCCTATAAAGCGGCAGAACAAAACAACCCGGGCAAAGCTTTTAATAAAATTGTAGAAGGTCCGTGGTATCATACTCAATGGGGAGGTAAAGATGGAACACACCACGGGAATATCCGGTTTGGTTCCAATACCAGTGAATATTACCAGCAGCATTTTGAGATTCCCTTCTTTAATTATTTCTTATTAGGAAAGGGAGATATTTCCCAGATTGCGGAGGCAAATGTTTTTATTACCGGGGCTAATGAATGGAGATCATTCAAACAGTGGCCTCCTGAAAATAAGGAAGATGAGCCTTTGTACCTTGAACCCAACGGTAAGCTGGATGGCACCAGGCCTTCGGGTGCAAACAGTTTCAGTGAATATGTCAGCGATCCTGCAAAACCGGTTCCTTACGAGGATTTTGTGCATTTCAACAGGACAAGGACTTACATGACCGACGACCAGCGTTTTGCTTCACACAGAACCGATGTGCTGGTGTTTCAGACTGATACTTTAAAAAAAGATGTCACTATTGCAGGAAGTGTAATTGCGGATCTGCTGACCAGCATTTCAACAACAGATGCCGATTTTGTGGTTAAAGTGATCGATGTATATCCTGATTATGGCAGCTATAATGATGTGAACATTTATGCGGAAGAAAATCCGGTGGTTCCTGATCCCTACCCGATGGGAGGTTACCAGATGTTGGTAAGAGCAGAGATATTCCGTGGCCGTTACCGGAAAAGTTTTGAAAACCCTTCCGCATTCACTCCCGCTAAAGTGGAGGAAGTAAAATTTGAATTACCGTCTGTAGCGCATGACTTTAAAAAAGGCCATCGCATTATGGTGCAGATACAAAGCAGCTGGTTTCCGCTCGTGGACAGAAACCCGCAGCAGTTTGTCGATATTTATCATTGTGATGAAAAAGACTTTATAAAGAGTGACATAAAAATCTTCCACGATGCAAAGAATGCATCAAAGATTATTTTACCGGTATTGAAATGAGAAAGGTTTAACCCGTAGTTCTTAATTCCGGATCATAAAGGGGATTTCATTTATTGGGGCTACCTTTTATGGAAAGGGCTTTCAAAAAATTCATTCACTTTTTTATCAAAGTCCTCCGTATGCTCTTTTAGTGTGCCATGGCCTGAATCAGGCAAAACCCATAAATAAGCGTTAGGAATGTTCTGAAATATTTTCACTGTGTGATCCAGAGCTATTACATCGTGGTCGCCGCTAATGATTAGTGAAGGGCAATGAATTTGATGCAACGCAGTTAAAGGAATGTTGGGTTGAAGCCAGTCCAGCATAAATATTTTCCAGTCATTCTTTTCTTTTGTCGTAGTCCATATTTTGGTATGTAGAGAATCATAGTATCGTTTTTCATCTTTCCAAACTGAAGGTACCAGCGCTGTTGAATCGGGCCATAGGTTGGCGCCGGTAGAAGCCAGCTTTATTACTTTTGAAGGGTGCCGAATCGCAAGAACGAGGGCAACGATGCCTCCATCGCTCCAGCCAATTACATAAGCAGAGTCTATGTGCATCTGGTCTAACAATGCCGCATCATCATCTGCCATCATCTCAAAGCTTAAAGAATCACTGTTGTCAGTTGATTTGCCCTGAGCACGGCTATCTGCGGCTATCACTTTATACCGGCTGGAGAAATAAGGAATAATACTTGACATAGACTTTATGCTTCCGCCATTGCCATGGATCAGTAATAATGGTTCGCCGCTGCCGTATTGTTCGGTGTATATATTGATGCCGCGTACTTTATAATATTTACCCGCGCTTTTATTATTTCCATAATCAATTTTACCCTGGCAAAATGCTGAAGCAGGCAGGATGTAAAGAACAAAATGAATAATAATTTTATGCATGCTTAAAATATTAAAGTAAGACTATTGAACCCTGCAAATACATTATAAAGCAGCTTGCCTTCGTCTTTATTCTAAAATAAAACTACGCTACTTTTTTTGATAAAGAACAGCACAAGCCATGCTTGAACCAGAACTGGAGAGGATTAGGGTTGAGGATTAGGGTTTGAGGATTAGGGTTGCCAACCTTTCAAACGTTGAGGATTAGGGCTGTCAACCTTCTAAGGTTGGCAACCCTTGCAATTCCCAGCTTCCTTCAGATTCTGCTTCGCAACCGATACCCTTGCTCTTGGCTGATACTCCCTACTGTCAAGCGTGTTCGGGACTCTCACCCTATAGCTTACATACCCCTGACGCACTAAGAAAGGCGAAGCTTTGCACTTCGCCTTGCCCATTTCTATTAATAACCAATGTTAGAATTTCAATTCAGGCCATCCCTCCCGGTAAGTGCGTTTTACAAACTGGTTGGCCGGATCAAAATTGATAACCTTCAGGTTTTCCGGATCCCATTGAAGCGTGATGCCACGGCCGGGATAAGTAAATCCTTTTCCATCTGCTGTTGGCTGCCGGTAATCAAAACTGCGGATAGCCAGGTTGGCCATTAATATACTTTGCGTTAGCGGAACGGCATATTCCACAAAGGGTGAATCTACTTCCATCTTTCCGTAACCAGCCAGACAAGCTTCTACCCATTGTCCGTAGTGTCCATCTTCACCACCGGGCACACGCGGATACTTTTTAGGAACATTCACTTCATTGGTACGCGATGTAGGTAACAGCTGGGGATCTTCTCCATAAACGCCACACATCATTTTTCCCTTGGTGCCTTCGAAGATCACGCCGTTTCCCTTATCACCTTTACCACCCATTATTTCG
>JAHEZB010000472.1 GCA_023251285.1 Chitinophagaceae bacterium
ACTTACATATACGTCGTAGGAAACTGCCCCTGGCACAGGATTCCATTTAAAAGTAACAAAAGGAATCGGACTGACGTCCGTTGACTGATTTACCGGAGAAATATTGGTAGTACAACCGGGAGATTGAGCAGATAAGTTGCAATAAATAACAGAAACAAAGGCTAATAAGTAGAGTTTTTTCATGCGAGCGTAATTTTGATGATTTCATTCATTTTAGTAAGGGAAGATGATTTTTACCCAAAGGAACGGTTCTTTTTTTTCAAAAAAAAATAATTCCACATATATAATGGATCGATACAAAAAATCAACTTACCGGAGACCTTCCTGCTTCTTAAAAGCGTAGGATGTGTTTAATATATATTGGTAAAATTCAGCAAGAGAACTATTTACAACAAAGAAATAAGTAGGCCGGTACATTTTTCTGTATTTTTCAAGCGTATCACCTTTAAGACCAGTGATTCTTGAAACCGTTTTGGAAGAAAAACGATAATCAATATACCGTTCCTGCTCATCCTGCGTCAACCGGTTTCTGAAAGCAAGTTGTTGCTTGTTTTTCCTGAATTGAAACATGCCGATAAGCGCGTCCAGGTCAAGGCCAGCAGCACCTCCCGGGTCATACGTAGAATGAATTCCCGGTTTTTCCTCACCAAATATTTTTGCGTAATCCTGCCTGTTTTCCAATGAATCTTTTTGATACGAATTGGTAAACACAGTAACAGGATTCAATAATTTATACTTCTCTTTATCTTTTACTTTTACACGAAGAGCAATATCAAAATCGTTATAATTTGAAATTGATTTTACAGGAAATTTAATCGTTGATTTTCCATTATAAAAAAAGCTGAGAGAATCAGTTTCGCCAGCATAAATGTGATAAGTGCCGGTCGAATCGGTCATCGTCGTAGCTCCGGAAGTGCTTCGAACCGTGACGTACGGGATTGCGTATAATTTAGAAGAATCGTAAACATTTCCGGAAATCACAACCTGGCCCGATACGTTTGCGGAGCCAAAAACCTGAAATAAAAAATACAGGCGTAAGATTTTTACAATCAGTTTTTTATTCAAAATGAAATGCAATATAAAACAATGATATTGCGAAATTACACGGCAAATTATTTTTAACGTTCGCTTTGCCTCGTTATATGCAATGAACGAATCAAGGTTATTTATTGATTTACTGAAACTAAAATGTTCCGTCAGTAACGCAACAAATAATTCAAATTCCTTTTTTCTATTTTTAAATGATTCGTGCTTATTGCCAATTCATTCTTTCTCTCAATTTTAAAATGTGCGCTGTATGGTGTTTTCCATGCCATGCGTAAGATTTTAAAAGTTCCCATAGCGAAAGTTCTAATTTTCTTTCAGGATGGTAAATGGTTCGCTGCCATTCAGTTTCAGTCATATCTTCCATGCATTGACACCACCGGGCATGCAAAGCATGAAGAAGTGTGATGGAAATGTTTACCGGCAGTTTTTGTGTGTCAGGTAATTTTGCCCAGGCGTTCTGATCATACGGTTTTATAACGGGATTTTCTTCTGTTAACCCAAGTTTGAAACGAACATACGCATTAATGTGGCTATCTGCAACGTGATGAACCAACTGATGAATTGTCCAGCCACCGCTACGATAGGGAGTTTGCAATTGCGCTTCATCCAGGTTCTGAATAGCGTATTCAAGATTTGATGGAAGCATTTTTATGTCATCTATTAATGTTCTTTTCAGTTGCTCATTAAATGGACTTTCAAATGCTGACTGTTGATCTTCTTTCCCGATAGGATAACGAAAATCTTCACCCTGCGCCATAAAGAAATGTTTTATTTGTTCACGATATTTAATAATTCTATTTCGAAAATTAATGCAGAGCCACCAGGAATAGCACTGCCTGCACCTCTGTCGCCATAACCCAAATCTGATGGAACAAATAACTTCCATTTGCTGCCGACAGGCATTAATTCAAGCGCTTCTGTCCACCCGCGGATTACAGCAGAAACAGGAATGGTAAGCGGCTGACCTCTTTTATACGAATTATCAAACTCCTCGCCGTTAATTAATGTACCCATATAATTCGCCTGAACCGTATCTGTCGCTTTAGGAATAGGGCCGGTACCTTTTGTGATAATTTCATATTGCAATCCATCAGGCAAGGTAATCACACCTGGCCGCTTCTTATTTTCTTCCAAAAACTTTTTACCGGCTTCTTTAACAGCGCTGACTTTGTTTGTCATGAATTGTTGTAATTTTTGTTGTATGTTCATACTGCATTCGTCTTCTGAAATGGTTAATGGTTTATTGTTTAAAACGTCGTGAAAGGCTTTTGCCAAATAATCGGTGTTTATTTTTTCAACACCCATTGTTTTATAATATTCAGCTACCTGTACGCCGATTGAATAACTGAGACTATCAGTCGGTGTCATTGCTGTTGCTGGTTTTGCGGCAATCTGTTTTGTTTTCGCGACAGGTTTTTTTGTTTGACCGTAACATACCGAAAACGGCAAAAGGAAAAGAAGAAAGATGGTTTTCATTTTATTTTTTTCTTATAGATGGTTTTAAAAATTAGCGGGCAAATATAGGTTAATCTTCCCTGAAATCTTTACCGGTAAGGTTAATAAAAACGTCTTCAAGATTTGCAGATTTTGTTTCTTTCGGCCTTTCAAAACCGGAAGCTACCAGGTCGTCAATTAATTTATCCGGCGACTGCAAGGCGATAATTTTGCCTTCATCCATAATGGCAACGCGATCACACAAATATTCAGCTTCATCCATATAATGTGTGGTAATAATTACGGTCGTTCCTTCTTTTCTGATCCGTTGAATTAAATCCCACAGATTGCGTCGTGCCTGTGGATCAAGGCCGGTTGTGGGTTCATCAAGGAAAATAATCTTTGGTTTATTGATTAACGTAGTGGCTATCGAAAATCGTTGTTTCTGTCCGCCACTCATTTCTTTGTATTTATTTTTTGCTTTGTCTTTGAGATTCACCATTTCAAGGAGTTTGGTAGAATCTGTTTTGGTATTATACAATCCACAAAAAAGATCAATCAATTCTAATAAATTCAATCCCGGATAAAAGCCAGAAGTTTGTAATTGTACACCGATGATCTTTTTGATTTGTGCTGCGTCGCGATCCAGGTCTAGCCCGTCTACAATGATCTTTCCGGATGTTTTATCGCGGAGTGTTTCTATTATTTCCAGCGTGGTTGATTTTCCTGCGCCATTGGGTCCGAGCAGACCAAATATCTCCCCTTCATATACTTCGAAAGAGATTC
>JAHEZB010000473.1:0-1031 GCA_023251285.1 Chitinophagaceae bacterium
AAATGGCTTGATACCGTGCAAATACCGCCATCCCAGCCCGGTGTGGGCGCTTACATGTTCATGAATTATCCACAACGTCTTCGGTTGCAGGGCATATTGGATAGTGTATCCACTGCGGATAACAAGCCCGGAAGCATTGAACAAAAGATCGGAGATTTTTATGCCTCAGGGATGGATACCAACAGGATCAATCAATTGGGTTTTGATCCTGTGAAACCCTTGCTCGCCGGCATCGACAGCATCACAGATCCTGGCTCCTTAATGAAGTTTGTAGCCCGCGAAGCAACTCTTGGAAATAATTCTATTTTAGGCTTTTATGTGGGCCCTGATAATAAAAACAGCAATCTTAATATTGCACATATTTATCAAACAGGTATTGGCCTGCCCGACCGGGATTATTATTTCAAAACAGATCCGCCAGGCATCGGCATTCAGCAGGCGTACAAAACGTATCTCGCCACGCTCTTTCATCTTACAGGCAGCGACACGACATCGGCAACCAAAAAGGCCGCTATCGTTTACAACATAGAAAAACAAATTGCTTCTTCGCATAAAACGAGAGTTGAAATGCGCGATGTAAATGCGAATTATAATAAGATTCCTGTGGCAGCACTTGCCACGCGCCAACCCAACATCGGTTGGGTGAATGTACTGAACGGCCTCGGTGCAAAAACAGATTCTATTGATGTAGGCCAACCTGCCTATTATGATAAACTGAATGCCCTTTTACGATCTATCCCTATCAACGAATGGAAAATTTACCTGCAGGCGCATTCAATGAAGAATTACGCCGACGTACTCAGCAGACCTTTTGTGGATGCATCCTTTGAATTCAATAAAGTATTAACAGGGCAGGCAGTGCAAAAATCGCGTGGCGAAATGATGGCCGGGAATGTGGATCAGTTATTAGGCCAGGCGCTTGGGCAGTTGTATGTAAAAAAATATTTTCCGGAGGCCGCAAAAAAGCGGGCTCTCGAGCTCGTTAATAATTTACAGAAGGCATTGGCAGCGAGAATAGATAACCTGGATTG
>JAHEZB010000473.1:1041-3267 GCA_023251285.1 Chitinophagaceae bacterium
CCAAACAAAAAGCAAAAGAAAAACTTTTTGCCATGACGAAGAAAATAGGATATCCTGATAAGTGGAGAGATTACAGCCACGTGACCATCGTAAAAGGCAACTTCTTTCCGAATGTAGTATCGGCATCTGCCGGTAATTATCAATATGACCTGGCAAAACTGAACAAACCGGTAGATCGGTCGGAATGGTACACTACGCCTTCAACCGTAACTGCTTATAACAATCCTTCTGCCAATGAAATTGTTTTTCCTGCTGCCATCCTTCAGCCTCCCTATTTTGATAACAATGCAGATGATGCCCTCAACTACGGAGGTATCGGCATGGTAATAGGCCATGAAATGACCCATACTTTTGATGACCAGGGCGCACAGTTTGATAAGTATGGAAACGTGAAAGACTGGTGGACGAAAGATGATTATGCTAAGTTCAAAGCAAAAACACAGCAGGTAATTGACCTGTATAATACTTTTACCGTCTTGGACAGCCTCCATGTGAAAGGCGCGATGACGGTTGGCGAAAATACTGCCGATATTGGCGGCGTATCCATTGCGTATGATGCTTTTAAAATGACCAAAGAAGGACACGACACCACGAAGGTTGACGGCACCTATACACCGGATCAGCGGTTCTTTATTTCTATAGCAAAAATATGGCGGGTAAAAATGAAAGACCAATTCCTGCGCTACTGGATAAATAACAATCCGCACTCACCACCTATGTGGCGTGTAAATGGCCCGTTGATGAATACAAATCCCTTTTATAAGGCTTTCAATGTGCAGCCCGGGGATTCGATGTATTTACCACCGAAGGACAGAATCCATATTTGGTAAGTAGCTCAGTAAACCAATAAATATCAAGGATTCTTATTTTGAGAATTCGAATTTTTTGTGTGCCTGTCACATAAACGCCACTGATGGTATGGTGGTTACTTATTCCATGGTCGGTGTCTTATTCCATGGCCGGTGTCCTCACCGACCAGTTCACTATTCCGTGGCCGGTGTCCTCACCGACCAGTTGGTAGAACATCAAAATGCATTCATAATATTTGTCACTCTATCTCATGGTCGGTGTCCTCGCCGACCAGTTGACAAAACATTAAACACTTATTGCAGCATATGTGACAAGAGCGTTTTTTCGTAAAATGATCAACGCTTTCCTTTGCATAATATCCATCGCCTTTTGGCCGTGTGTAGGCAAGGAAAAACCCGCGGAGCGATGGTGTTTTCCTTGATTTTTTGTTTCTTCTGAGCCTGTCGAAGAGTGCATCAAGGCAAAAGAAAAAGCAAAAGCAACTTTCCTTGAATTTTTTGTGGCACATCCCATATTGCGCAATCTATTTCTTTCATTCGACGGCATTCGTATTCTTAATAAATAAAAACGCCATCAACGCCGATAAACCTGCCAGCACAGCACAAATACGCATCACGTTTACATAAACACTTATAAACCCTTCTTTATAATCCGCGGCTATTCTAATTTTATTTTCACCCATAATATTTGCAGGAACTTTTGCATCCCCAAGATTGACGGCCTCGGATATAACCTGTATTTTGGCTTCTGCACTTAAACGGCTTTGTTTCATTCTTGTATTCAAAAATCCCGTAAAAAACAATATAGCCAATGCTCCAATAATGGCGTTGGCAAACACATTGGCAATGCGGCTGATGGCATTATTAACTCCTGACGCGGTTCCTGAATAATGATTGGCAACCGCACCCATTACTGTTGTGGTGAGTGGAGTTACTGTAAAAGACATACCTAATCCAAAAAATAAAATTCCCGGAAAAAATGTCGTCCAATATTGAGAGGGCCCGTTGGTTTCTTTTATAAAAGATAAAAGCAAAAATCCGAAAGTAGTAACCAAAGGGCCAAGAATCAAAAACCAGCGGGGGCCATATTGATCAACCAACCGGCCCGACCATCTGGAAATGGTAATTAGTAAAATGGTAAAAGGCAACAACGTGAGCCCGGCTTGTAACTGGCTATAGCCTTGAATCTGAACCAAATTTAACGTGAGAAATAACATGGCGCTGGCAAGTGCAGCGTACAAGAAAAATGTAAGGAGATTGGCGCCGGTAAATGATTTATTTCTGAACAATCGTAGCGGCATCATCGGATGTTTGCTTTTATCTTCAACAATTATAAAAAGGATTAGGGAAAAGGTTCCCAGCGCCAGGGAAAGATATACCTGCCAGTTATTAAAGCCGTCTGCAGGGATTTTTAAAA
>JAHEZB010000474.1 GCA_023251285.1 Chitinophagaceae bacterium
AAAATGCCCCCCTTGCGCCATGGCAATCTCCTCTTTAGAACGACAATCTCTTCAGAATGTCATTGCCCATTAGAAGCGTCATTGCGAGGCGCATACAAAATCTTCCCGGTTAGAAAAATGCGCCCCTTGCGCCGTGGCAATCTCCTCATTAGAACGACAATGCCCACCAGAACATTCTCCTAAAAAATAGATTGCCGCGTCGCCATAAACATGCTTCAGAACGAGAAACATTAAACAAGGCTCCTCGCAATGTAACGAACAGCATCCTCCTGCTAAATGGTAAACATTGCCGCGTTGCCATAAACATCCTGCAAAACGAAAAACATTAAACAACTTAATCGGGCTTTTATTTGAAAATTTGCTTCCTTTACTGTTGCAGATATGAAATGATCTTTACTGTTTAATTTTTAGCAAACTTGCGTTTATGGCAACTACAACAGTACTAATGCTCATTAAAACAGCGCCTGCGGCAGGGCTTAACAGGATTCCCTGGTTATACAAAACGCCGGCCGCTAATGGAAGGGCCACTACATTGTAGCCGGTAGCCCATATTAAGTTCTGTACCATTTTGCGATAGGTAGCTTTACCAAATAAAATCAGGCTAACGATATCTTTTGGATTGCTATTTACTAAAACGATCCCTGCAGTTTCTGCTGCAATATCACTTCCGCTTCCTACGGCTATTCCAATGTCTGCCTGTGCCAATGCAGGAGCATCATTGACGCCGTCTCCGGTCATGGCAACATATTCTCCTTTGTTTTGTAATTCTTTAATTTTTTCTAACTTTTGATCCGGCAATACTTCTGCAATAAAACTGTCCATTCCCAGCGTCTTACTCACTGTCTCGGCAACGGTTTTGTTATCGCCGGTAAGCAGGATAGACTTGATGTGATTCTTTTTTAATTCATCTATGGCCTCCAAAGATTCAGGACGTATCTCATCCGATAAAGCGATGTAACCGGCTAATGCATTATTGATAATTACAAATACAACTGTTTCGGCGCCATTAGTCTTAAAGTCTGCCGGAAAACTGATATTATTTTCTTTCAGAAAACCCGGGCTTACTACTTTAACTTTTTTACCTTCTACAACAGCCTCTACCCCTTTGCCGGTTATGGCTTTAAAATTTTCTGCTGCAGGAACCGGAAGTTTTAAATCTTTTACTTTTTGCATGATACCGGTTGCAATTGGATGCTCAGAATTTTGTTCCAGGGCGGACGCGATCCGGATCAATTCACGATCAGGCAACCCATCCTGTAAGGAAACCACTTTTGAAACTTCAAAGTTTCCTAAAGTGAGTGTTCCGGTTTTATCAAAAACCAAAGTGGTTATTTTTCTGCTGTTCTCGAATGCGGTTCTGTTCTTAATAAGCAAGCCATTCTTTGCCGAAAGCGCAGTTGATTTGGCAACTACCAGCGGCACTGCTAAGCCTAAAGCATGCGGACAACAAATTACCACTACCGTTACCATCCGTTCTATCGCAAATGCCAAAGTTTTTCCGTCCATATACCAATAAATAAAAGTCGTCACGCCTGCAAGAATGGCAATACCCGTAAGCCATGACGCTGCTTTATCAGCTAATAATTGTGTATTGGATTTTGCATCCTGCGCATCCTTAACCAATTTAACTACCTGCGACAGGTAAGAATCTGTTGCGCCGTGTAGTACCTTTATTTTTAAGGAACCATTTCCATTTATAGAACCTGCAATTAATTTATCACCTTTTGCTTTTTTGACCGGCTTTGATTCGCCGGTGAGCATACTTTCATTCACGTAACTTTCACCGTCTTCAATGATGCCATCTGCCGCTACCTTCTCGCCGGGTTTAACCAAGATCATGTCATTCTCTTTGAGCGTTTCAGTTTTTACATCTTTAACCTCATTCCCGGTAATTAAATGCGCATCAGCAGGCATCAATTCTACTAATAGTTCTAATTCTTTTGAGGCACCCGCAACTGATTTCATTTCTATCCAATGCCCTAAAAGCATAATAAGGATTAAGGTGGCGAGTTCCCAAAAGAAATCCATTCCTGCAAGACCAAAAACAGTGGCAGAACTGTAGATATAAGCGACAGTAATGGCAAAACCAATCAAGGTCATCATTCCTGGTTTCCACGATTTCATCTCCTGGTACCAACCTTTTAAAAAAGGTCATCCACCAAATAAATAAACGATGGTCGCGAGAAGAAATAAAATATAACCGGAACCGGTAAACTTCCAGTCAACGCCAAGCCATTGCTGTATCATAGGTGATAACAGCATGATCGGTACGGTAAGGATCAATGTGATAAAAAATCTCTTCTTAAAATCATTGATCATCATCGCGTGATGATCATGTCCTTCCATTCCCATAGATGGATTTGCGCCATGATGGCCGGAACTGTGATGCATTTTGCTATGATCCATTTTATTATGGTCCATTTCATTCATTTCGTTGGTCACTTTGTGTGCCGTTTGTTGTCCCGGAGAATGTTGATGATGTTCCATGATCGTGTTTAATTAAAAAAGAATTTACAGAACAAATCGATTTTACCTTGATGATTACTCAATAACCTCATCTTTTATTTGCGATATCCCAATTGCTCATTTTCACTATTTTTATGGCACCGGATCAAAGCTTCCGCTTTGCAAAACCTGCACTACTTCATTTTCATGAGGCCCGGATAGATTCTTAAAAAAACTTCTAATGCCATAGGGTTTTTCCCATATAAAGTATTCAATTTTTCTTGTGTGTGAAAAACACTTACCTGGCTTCCTAAAGCAATTCTTGTATGCGCTACTTCAACCAGGTCATAATTAAACCCAAGGGTAATGGCGTTCACGGGGAACAGGGTTTCTTTTCCATAAATATTTTCATCAAGATTTAATTCTTCCACCGATTTTTGTGCCCATTCATATCGTGTATATAAAGCAAACTTTTTTAACCTCAATGAAGCTTCCAGTAAAGCAGCATTTTCCCCATTATGTTCTTTTATTTTATTTAAGCCCCATAAAGCGGTAGCATTAAAAAAGTTTTCGTTTTGCAATGGGTAACTAAAAATCGCTGAAGCAGTTGTGCGGGTTACATCTTCTTGTGGATGCAGGACTTCAGGGCTTTTTATAAATCCTCGTGATACCTGTAAAGCCCAGTTTTTACCAGGATTAAAAGAAAGGCGCCCACTGTAAGAATCAAACCGGGCCTTATCAAAATTATACCTGTTTTCATCCGGTTCACGGCCGGTAAAAGAGGATGCTTCAATTTTAAATTTGTC
>JAHEZB010000475.1 GCA_023251285.1 Chitinophagaceae bacterium
GGAACTTCCAGTTTCTGATCTCCAGTTTGCTCAATGTATCGGTGATCAATTCGGGCGAGTTGACTTTAAATCTATCTGTTTTTTCTTTAAATAACTTATTGCAATCTTTCCTTGAACGATTGAGGCACACCACAAGGAACCACCGATTGATATTAGAAATGGAAGACACTCCATTGATGGTTAACGCAGACGCGGAAAGGATAGGGCAGGTGGTTACTAATCTTGTAAGCAATGCCGTAAAATATTCTCCGGGAGCTGATTCAGTAACCATAAAATTAGGCTATAATCCTGCTACCTGCAAAGCAGAGCTTAGTGTGCGCGATTTTGGCCCTGGTATTCCTTCAGAAGATTTAGATAAGATATTTGAAAGATATTACCGGGTAGAAGTTGAAAAAAGCAAGCCGGGCATGGGATTAGGCCTTTATATTTCTCAAAATATACTTCTTGCACATGGAAGCCGGTTGAAAGTTGAAAGTGAAAAAGGCAAGGGAAGCACTTTTTGTTTTTCCCTTCCTGTTATTAAACAAAAATGATTATCGGGTAGGATTACATTAAACGGGTTCACGCTTTTGATAAAGTGTAATCGCTACTACATAATGCGACAACCGGTTAATTTTGAGCAGGTTTTTGGCGACCTGCGCCCGAGGCGGTCAATAGCAGAGTTCCAGCAAACAAATAAATATCATCTTTTTGCATTTGCTACCATGGTTCGTCGGGCACCCACCAAGAGCAGGATTTGTAAAGCATCCAACAGACTGGAAACATAGCAGCGCAATTGAATTGCTCCGCGCGTTTTTCCGGCTAGCGCGAGGCAAAAGCCGGTTCGTCATCGAGAGGTGAAAACAGGGTGATCTTACCATACTGCTGTTGCTGTTCTCGACAAAAGCGGTTAATTAAGTATAAGAAACCAAACACACTTTAAATGAAAAAACTTTTAATTGGAAAACCGTTTCGCCTGGTTTGTGTCCCACGAACCACAGCCTTAGGACAACGAACATTTATACTTATCCTTCCGGCCCACGTCTCCTGACGTGCGATTGGGAGTCACTTAGTTTACTATTTTTTTGCTTTTTCTTTTGCCTTGATGCATTCTTCGACGGTGCTCAGAAGAAACAAAAGATCAAGGAAAACCCGATCGCTCCGCGCGTTTTTCCGGCCCAGCGCGCGGCAAAAGCCGTTTAAATTGGTGCGGAGATTGTAGAATTCAATTTTCATTTAATATTTTTATTTCTGAATGATCATTTTAAAACAATAATAGAAAATGAATAAAATAATACTCTGTATACCATTGATTTTTTTAAGTTGCCCTTGTTTTTCGCAAAGCTATATTTCTCTTGCACCGAGTTTAACCAATTCGTCCGGAACAATTTTAGATACGTCAAACATCGCTCTTGAATTAGGTCAACAATGGGATGTTTTTAGCCTTGGGCTGGATTTCGGAAAAATCGGAAAGCAATTGGTTGAGACAGGAAAAGTCTACGACTAACATTAAGTCCTTTGTTGGTGCTGAGCGAAGGACAAGGCGGATGCAAACTTTTCACCCTGGATCTTTCAACCTTTCACTTTGAACCTTCAACCTAAATACTCAGCAACAAATAAAGACCTGCAGCAATAGCAGCGCCAATTACCGGCCCGGATATTGGAATCCATGCATATTTCCAGTCTGTTTTGTTTTTGCCTTTGATCGGAAGCAAAGAATGCATGATCCTTGGGCCAAGATCGCGGGCAGGATTGATCGCATATCCTGTAGTACCTCCAAGCGATAATCCGATAGCCCATACAATAAAAGTAACGGGAATAGCCCCGATAGAACCTAAACCAATTGGTGTTTTTTCTTTGCCAAACTCTCCATTGGTGATATAAAAAACAGCCAAAAGCAAAACAAAAGTTCCTAAAGCCTCACTGATAAGATTAAGCTTTGTGTTTTTGATAGCTGGGATCGTATAAAATGTAGCGGCTTTTAGTACCGGCTCTTCCGTGACAGAAAAGTGATCTTTGTACATCAGCCATACAAAGGAAGTGCCGAGCATTGCGCCAAGCAACTGTGCAAGAATAAAACCCGGGACCTGCGACCAGGGAAATTTCCCTGCAATGGCCAATCCAAGCGTTACTGCCGGATTCAAATGAGCGCCACTATATGGGCCTGCAATAACTACTCCGGTAAAAACAGCAAGCGCCCAACCGGTGGTAATTACCATCCAGCCGCTGCCATTTCCTTTCGTGCCTTTCAGTACCACATTGGCTACCACGCCATTTCCAAGAAGAATTAATATCGTTGTGCCAATTAGTTCAGCGATAAACGGGGTCATATTTTTGGTTTGTATTTTTAGTGTAAATAATTTGGTTCTTTCTCATCTTGTATGGAAAATAAGGTAAGTTAGAGATTTTGCGATTCTGTTACTAAGGTAATAATGTTGCGGTGGCTTTTTCTAAAACTGTGTAATTAACTTTAGTACCTTATGTTCTTTTGTTTCCATTATTTTTAAAGAAGAACTAATAATTTTAATTCGGTATGGAAGGATTTTCAGTTTCTGACCAGGCATTCACCGCTTTGATTGCCCTGTACCAGCCTTTTATGAGATCTTCCTTGTCATCGTCAGCAGGTTCAAAACGCCTGTTGATCTTCCATTGCTTTTGAATCTCTTCCACATTTTCCCAAAAACCAACAGCAAGGCCGGCAAGATAAGCAGCTCCGATTGCAGTCACTTCTGTTACTTCCGGTCGTACCACATCTGCTTTTAAGATATCTGCCTGGAATTGTAAGAGAAGATTATTTTGTGTAGCGCCGCCATCTACCCGCAATTCCTTTATTTGAATTCCTGAATCAGATTCCATTGCCTTCAGCACTTCCATCACCTGGAAAGCAATGCTCTCAAGAGCAGCTCTGCAAAAATGATTTCTATTGGTTCCCCTGGTAATGCCGAAAATTGTTCCGCGCGCATATTGGTTCCAATAGGGCGCTCCAAGCCCGGCAAAAGCGGGAACCATATAAACGCCTCCCGAGTCAGGAACGTTTGAAGCCAGTTCTTCAATTTGTGGTGCGGTTTCAATTATTTTTAGTTCGTCTCTCAACCATTGCACCACTGCGCCTGCAATAAAAATGCTTCCTTCCAACGCGTATTGAACTTCATCGCCAATTTTCCACGCGACGGTTGTAATAAGGTTGTTTTTCGACAAGATCGGTTTATCGCCTATATTCATCAACATAAAACAGCCGGTTCCGTAAGTATTTTTTA
>JAHEZB010000476.1 GCA_023251285.1 Chitinophagaceae bacterium
AAATCTAACTTAAAAGAAGATTTAAATGATATAACTGAATGTAGGATTTATAAGAAAACAGAAATCAGGGATATTTGTTTCTTTGTTGAATTATACGCCAAATGAACTTCCACAACCGCAGGTAGTATTTGCATTTGGATTTTTAAAAGTAAATCCTCTTGCGTTTAATCCTCCTTCCCAATTGATTTCCATTCCGTGTAAATAAATTAAGTGTGCAGGATTAATAATACACTGAATTCCTTCTATTTCGTACAATTCGTCTTTTTCTGTTTTGTTTTCAAAACCCAGTAAATAAGACATGCCTGAGCAGCCACCACCTTTTACACCAATCCGCAAATACTTATCTGAATTAGCTTCATCATTCAATATTTTTTTTATTTCATTTACGGCACTTTCAGTGAGTGTAACCGGTGTCTTTTGAATCGTTTCCATAATAGATGATTTGAAAATACAAATTTACATTTTAAGAATGTCAAATTTGAAAATACATGAATCCTAAAATGTGAAAATTTGAAAAATCGTTAATTTGATTATTTAAAAAAATCAACCAATTCAGTTTCTGGAATTGTTTTTTGCTCGCCGGTTCCAAGGTTTTTAACCAGGCAATTTTTTTCTTCCATTTCTTTTGATCCGATAATGACAGCAAAGGAAATGTTCTTTTTCGTAGCGTATTTAAATTGTTTGTCCAGCTTTACATTTTCATAAAACAATTCACAACTGATATTTTGATGCCGCAGTTTTTGCATCAGGTAAAAAGCGTGTTTGCTTTCTTTTTCACCCAGGTTAAAAAATAAAACTTCTGTAGCGCGGTTTATTTCTTCAGGGAAAAGTTTTAATTCTTCCATCACATCATAGATTCGATCCAATCCAAAGCTAATCCCGACTCCGGGGATATTTGGAACTCCAAATAAACCGGTGAGATCATCATAACGCCCACCGCCGCCAATACTTCCCATCTGTACATTTCTTGCTTTCACTTCGTAAATCGTACCTGTATAATAATTTAGCCCCCGGGCCAAAGTAAAATCCAAAATCACCTTATTTATCCTTTTACTGTCATCATTTTTCAAAAAATCCAAAACAAATTTCAATTCTTCTATTCCTTTTTTCCCGGTTTCAGAAGCTCCGACAAGTGTTTCTATTTTGTCTAATTTTTCGGAATTCGAACCTTCTATGCTGATATAGTTTTCAATAATTGAAATGCTTTTTTCTGATAACCCTGTTTCTTTTAATTCTTCCTTTACTTTCTCCATCCCAATTTTGTCTAGTTTATCAATGGCAATTGTAATTGCAGTTATATTATCAATGCTGTCGCACACTTCAGCCAGTGCATACAATATTTTGCGGCTATTGATTTTTATCTCAACATCTATTTTTAATTTACCAAAAACATCTGCATAAATTTCTGCCAGTTCTACATCGCTGATCAATGAATACGTGCCGGCAACATCTGCATCGCATTGCATAAATTCCCTGTAACGACCTTTCTGCGGGCGATCTGCACGCCAAACAGGTTGGATCTGGTAGCGTTTGAAAGGGAGTGTTAGTTTCCCCTGGTTCATCGCCATAAACCTGGCAAAGGGAATGGTAAGGTCATACCGCAAAGCTCTTTCCGTTATGTTTTTATTGTTTTTGCCTGAAAGAATGTGCTCAAATTCTTTTATTACATTTTCTCTTTTGGAAGGATTGTCGAGTCCATTGTTCAGGATTTTAAAGATCAGTTTATCACCTTCATCACCATATTTTCCCATCAGTGTTTCCAGGTTTTCTATCGAGGGAGTTTCCAAAGGCTCAAAACCGTATAATTCAAAGGTTTCTTTGATCGTATCGATAATAAACCTGCGCTTGTGAAGCGTTTCAGCAGCAAAATCGCGCGTTCCCTGTGGCAATGATGGTTTCATATTTGTTTCCTCAGCCTTATTTATTTTTTTAAAATCGCAAAACTATTATTTAATTGTTGGAATGTTTATTGTTTATTGATTTTACAGTAATTATTATGATTTAGAAACATCTATATCTTTTCTTATGGAAAATAATAATTGCTGCATCTTTGTTTCTCGAAGGAGTGCGGGTGATTTAACAATTTAGTTGCAGCAATAAAAACAAAATATGCATCTAAATAAATTGCAAAGTTGTCGGTAAAAGCAAAAAGAAGGGTTTTAAAAAATAAGGTGGTAAACGAACAAATATGGCAATTTCTCTATTTTATTTTATCTTGCCAATCGTCTTTTTTAAAAAAATAAACAATGAGCCTTGAAGAATTTGAAAATACGCCGGATAATAAAACGAAGCGTTATGTGATGATGCGCAGCATTACAGATATGGGAATGGGCTTTATTTACGTTGCCGTTGGGATTATTATTTTATTTGCAAAACAATTTAATTTTTCAACTGATTTTACAGCAAGTGTTCCTGCAAAGATCTTTGCTGTTTTGGTTATTATTTACGGTTCATGGAGAATTTTCAGAGGCATCAGAAAAAAATATTACAAAGAATGATCTATCTGAGCAATCATATAAAAACTTCAAAACTGGCAGCATTCATGCTTTCCCTGTTATGGGTATTTTTTACAAGTTGTCATGAAAATAAACGAACCGATGTGGACACGCCTAGCACCGGCACGATACACATCAGCGTAGATGAGACTTTTAAGCCCGTGATCGATTCTGAGATCCAGGTTTTTGAAGCTTTATATCCACATGCAAAGATCATTGCCGATTACAAGCCCGAAGCCGAGTGTTTTAAAGACCTGATAAAAGACAGTACCCGCATGATCATCGTTACCCGCGGACTCACACCGAAGGAAGAAAAATATTACAAAGACAGTTTGAGCTATTCACCTACCTGGTCTCGTGTGGCTTATGATGCGATCGCTGTTATTGTAAATAAGAAATTCCCTGATTCACTTTTTGACATGAATGAAATCCGGGGAATCCTGAGTGGAACTACCGGTGATAAAGAACTGGCAGTTTTTGACGGATTGCAGGAAACAAGCACCATTCGGTATGCAGTTGATTCTATATTGAGAGGCATACCATTGGATCCAAAAAAAGTATTTGCAGAAAAAAACAGTGAAGGAGTTATTAATTATGTTGCCAATCATACGAATGTTCTTGGCTTTGTGGGAGTAAGCTGGATTGGAAATCCGGAAGATACTACCCAAACAAGCTTCTTAAACAAAGACATAACGATTGCGTCTATAAAATGTAACTGTCCTCAACAGTCTTATA
>JAHEZB010000018.1:0-9039 GCA_023251285.1 Chitinophagaceae bacterium
TTTCTTTGTCCTGGAAATCGTTTATTTCGACTTTTTTATTTTCCAAAACCTTGTATTGTTCGAAGTAATTCTTTAAAACTTTAAAAATATGTTGCGGCACTTCCTCCAGGCTGCTGATGTAATTCACGCCCGGATCACGTACTGCCACCGCGATTATTTTATCATCTATCAGCCCTGTATCGATCATTTGCATATTGCCAATCACAAATGCTTCTACCAAACACAACGGTTGAATTGGTTCCGAACACATCACGAGAATGTCCAGCGGATCGCCATCTTTCCCCAGCGTTTGCGGAATAAAACCGTAATTAACCGGGTAATGAAATGATGAATAAATAATGCGGTCTAATTTTAATAATCCCGTCTTTTTATCTATTTCATATTTCGATTTTGAACCTTGCGGTATTTCAATCAGCGCATTTACGATTTGTGGCGCTTCATCGCCGGTGGTAGCGCCATGCCATGGATGTAAAACGTACATTGCTGTTTATTTATTTGATGGTTAAATTATTAAAGTAATGAATTATTAAATTGTTGGTTCACTAATTTCAAGTTGCGCATTAGTTCTAAATTCTTAGTTCTTGATTCTTACTCTTATTCTATTTCCCCGACCGGTACCTGATCACCTCCGCTTTTTCAAGTGTGATCAATCCGCCGGATCCTGATTCTTCAAAAAGCTGTTCTACTGTTTTCACAAACAAATTTATCTTATCAAGCGTATCAACAATCTCAACAATCACGGGAAGATCTGTGGAAATATCAAAAAGTTTGGCGGTATGCACTTTACTGTTTGGCCCAAATCCCATGATACCGCGTGTAACGGTCGCACCGGAAAGTGATTGTTTCTTCGCTTCAAAAACAATCGTTTCGTATAGTGGCTGTTGATGATATTTATCTGATTCGCCGAGAAAAATACGAAGCAATTTTGCCTCCGGATTATTTTCCATTTTATAAATATTTTATTAATGAAATTCCCCCGAAAGTAGCTGCCAGCCCAATAATAACGCTGAAGGCAACATAAGAGAAAGCCGGCCAATATTCTGCATCGCGCAACATACTTACTGTTTCATTTGAAAAAGAAGAAAAAGTGGTAAATCCGCCCATAATTCCTGTGGCAAGAAAAATCCTCCATTCCGGATTCCAGTTCCCTCTTTCGCTAACAGCATAGATGGCGCCTATCAAAAAACATCCGATAATATTTACGGCCATCGTTCCATACGGAAATGTGGAAAGGATTTTATTTTGAACAAACAACGTAACCAGGTAACGTGATATGCCTCCGATAAAACTTCCAAGGCCAACGAGCAATACAATTTTCATTTTTTATTGTGTAAAAAAAAACTTCTAGTTTCCGATAAATGTATATTTAAAATCCACAAGCCATTCATTATTCTTTTTTACTAATTTAATTTTTGAAGCCTTGTTTTTATAGCTGTTGGTATAATAAATTATGTCAACAGAATCGGATTTTGCAATAGAAGAATCGATAATAATATTGGCATCGCTATATCCGCGACGGTCCTCAGGGGTCATTTTGCTATTGAATGTTTTCAAACCTTCCAGGTATTCCATGTTGGTACTGTCGGGCAATATATATTTTTGTGCTTTTACATAATCTCCCTTTAGAGATGCTTCAATAAAACCTCTTCCGGATTCCAACGGATCGCTTTTATCAACATTTGCAGAATTGGTGCAGGCAGCAAAGGTGATCGAAAAAACTCCAAACACAGTTAATACACGTTTCATTTTTCCTTTTTATAAATGAAGGTAAATATCTTTTTGTTTTCAAATAAAAAAACACTTTTTTGTAAAAGTGTTTTTGAAGAAAATCGCTGCTGCAAATCTTTTTATTTTTGTTGTGCGGCCTTCAAACTATCCATCAGTTTTCGTGCGCGGTCCATTTTTTCTTTCAGATGAGAATTAGCACTGTCCATGCTTTCGTTCATTTGTGCACTGTCTTCTCCATTCATATTTCCCATGCCATTCAAGCCGTGTTCTTTCATTTTTTTATTCGCCATATCCGTGAGAGTAGCCATATCAAAAGCCACCTTCCAATCGCCGCTTTCCTTCTTCAGGAGGAAGTCGGTGGTTTCGCCCGATTTTTTATCTTTCACAGGCACAGTCGCTTTATCTCCTGTAATCGTAGCATCGCCCATTTGCATATTATTGATCATTTCCATCATTTTATCGGCATGATCGTTATTTATATTTTGCATACCCATTTGCATCATGCTCAGCATTCCCTCACTGTCTTTTGTAGCATATTTTTTTGCTTCATTAACGTCTCTTTTTGAAAGAGCTTCAAAAAAATGATTGAGAACTTCTTTTGGATTGGCGCCACTTCCGCTTTTACAACCGGGAAGGATCACTACAAAAGCGGCTATGATTATTACAATAATCTTCTTCATAAATGGGTTTTTTTAATTGAAACAAATGTAATTTTTCTTTGGAAATAAAACGATTGATATTTCGAAATTTCGTTTATGAAAAGCTGCAAATTACTTTTCCTGAAGCGCAATTCCTCATTTCACATTTACAGGAAACAGGAATAACACTTATTTGCTTTGCTCATATGCCAAACGTTCTTTAAGCTTGGTTAAAAAAGATTGCAACAAAAATAAGATATTGATTAAAAAGTCGGGATGACTGAAGGATGCCGATCTCTTTACATAACCTGGGGAAAAATCAGTCAGAAAAAGCAACGAGGCACATCGAAATAGAATATCGTTTGGTAAAAGCTGAAAGCAGTAAACGAACAAATACGGTGAATCTTTATCCTGGTAATTTCGAAAAAACTATTTACGCTAAACGAAAACAAAACGGGCGATATCACCAATACCTGGAGAACTGATTGATCGGAGATCATTCTGTGCCGGACGTTCAAAGGATCACTCATACGAATGCGACTTAAATATTGAGTGGAAGATGGCTGCCGGAAGCAGATTTGATCGTGCCTTTGACTATCGAAATTTATCAAAATTGACGTACTATTGAGGGCGATTCTTTATGAATTATTTAAGTCGTTCGAAAGTGATGACTGAAGAAGCGTTTCAAAATCAATAACAGCGCTTCGGAGCGTCATCAGTGAAACAAAAATAACACAGACATCTGTTGCATTTAAATATCACCCGATTTCTGAATCGTGTAGCGGCAGAGCCGGATAGTGAGAATTGCTTTTAATGCTTTAAGATATGAATCAAAACAATAAAATGAAAACACTCGTTTGTCCTCAACCCCAGCAATTAGAATATATGGAGGCAGAAGAACCGGAATTGGTGAAAGGCAATTCAATCATAAAAATCCGGCGCATTGGAATTTGTGGAACTGATCTTCATGCTTATGAAGGAACACAACCATTTTTTGAATACCCAAGAATATTAGGCCATGAATTATCAGGAGAGTTAATCGAGATTGATGGCGCACCCGGTTTTGAAACCGGCGAAGCGGTAACCTTTATCCCTTATTTTAATTGTGGCCGCTGCATCGCTTGTGAAATGGGAAAACCAAATTGTTGCACCAATATCCGGGTATGTGGTGTTCATTGTGACGGAGGAATGGCAGAATATTTATCAGTGCCTTCCAACTCTCTCATTAAAGGGGAAGGGTTGAGTTTTGATGAATTGGCATTAGTAGAACCTTTGGCAATAGGCGCGCATGGTGTCCGGAGGGCAGGAATAAAGGAAGGTGAACATGTTTTAGTAATTGGAGCGGGGCCAATCGGATTGGGAACGATCGAATTTGCAAGGATTGCAGGAGCAAAAGTTACGGTACTCGATATCAACGAAAGACGATTACAATTTTGCAGCGACAAATTAAATGTCAGAAATACTTTAAGTGTCCTCGGATCCGATATTATGCAGGAAATACTCAGTATTACAAACGGTGATATGCCGACAGTTGTTATAGATGCTACCGGAAATTTACAAGCGATCAACAATGGTTTTCAATATATGGCTCATGGTGGACGGTACGTGCTGATCGGGCTTCAAAAGGGTCCTATTACTTTCAGCCATCCTGAGTTTCATAAAAGAGAAGGCACATTAATGAGTAGCCGCAATGCCACTAAAACTGACTTTGAACATGTAATAGATGCAATGAAAAAGAAGGAAGTAAACCCCGCCACGTATATCACGCACAGGGTATTGTTCAAGGATGTAAAAGATGAATTTGAAAGTTGGTTAAACCCTGAAAACGGTGTTATAAAAGCGATGGTTGAAATGAGGTAGATTCGCCATTTCTATTTGTAATGCCCTATTGACGCCTATTTAAGTAAAGCTTTGTAAACAATAATAAAATTTGGAAAAGATAAAAAATCGGGATGACTGGATTCGAACCAGCGGCCTCTTCGTCCCGAACGAAACGCGCTACCTGGCTGCGCTACATCCCGAAAAATGCAGTGCTGTAAAAATAAGAATTGTGAGTTAACAAAAAGAAACGAAGCGAAAGAATGTTTTCAGCAAACAAACAAATACCGCGAATTTCATTTCATCATACCGTAAATTTTATTCCCTGTGCCAATGGAAGTGTATCAGAATAATTGATCGTATTTGTTTGGCGGCGCATGTAAACTTTCCAGGCATCACTGCCGCTTTCTCTTCCTCCGCCTGTTTCTTTTTCTCCACCAAAGGCACCACCAATCTCAGCTCCGGAAGTTCCAATGTTTACATTTGCAATTCCGCAATCGCTTCCCTTGTTAGACAGGAATGTTTCTGCTTCGCGCAGGTTTAAAGTAAAAATAGCACTTGATAATCCCTGTGGCACTCCGTTCTGAAGTGCAATTGCTTCTTCCAGTGATTTATATTTTATCAAATACAAGATCGGAGCGAAAGTTTCATGCTGTACAATGTCCATATCATTTGTCACTTCAGCAATGCAAGGCTTTACATAACAACCGCTTTCAAAACCTTTACCCGAAAGCGTTCCGCCAGCCAACACCATTTTTCCACCTTGTTTTTTTATTTGATCAATGGCATTAAGATAAGCAGCTACTGCCTCGTTATCTATTAACGGGCCAACATGATTTTCTTCTTTCAAAGGGTCGCCAATCTTTAATTGTTTATAAGCATTTACCAATTTCTTTTTGAAAGCATCGTAAATGTCCTCATGAATAATTAAGCGGCGCGTGGTAGTACAACGTTGTCCGGCAGTGCCTACAGCACCAAACAAACATCCAACCAAAGCGATATTCAAGTCTGCTTCTTTTGTAATGATAATGGCATTATTTCCCCCAAGTTCCAGTAAACTTTTTCCAAGCCGGGCGCCCACTGAGGCGCTTACAGCTTTTCCCATTCTGGTAGAACCGGTAGCAGAAACCAAAGCGACTTTTGGATCGTTGCACATCCATTCACCCACTTCACGGCCGCCGGTTACTAAATTACAAACACCTTCGGGAACGTTATTTTCTTTAAAAACTTTTGAAATGATATTCTGACAGGCGATTGCACAAAGTGGTGTTTTTTCAGAAGGCTTCCAAATGCACACATCGCCACAAACCATTGCTATCAGACTGTTCCAGCTCCAAACAGCCACCGGAAAATTGAACGCGGAAATGATTCCTACGATTCCCAATGGATGATATTGTTCATACATTCTGTGTCCCGGCCTTTCGCTGTGCATCGTAAGACCATAAAGTTGCCGCGACAAACCAAGCGCCAGGTCAGAAATATCGATCATTTCCTGTACTTCTCCCATTCCTTCCTGCAGGCTTTTCCCCATTTCATAGCTCACCAACTTTCCCAGCGTAGCTTTACTTTTTCTAAGTTCATTTCCTATCTGACGGATAATTTCTCCGCGTTTTGGTGCCGGCCATGCACGCCATTCCAGGAAAGCGTTTTGCGCGGTTTCCACCACGTAATCAAAACTTCTTTTATCACATGCATTTACACTTGCAATCAGTTTACCATCAACAGGAGAGGAAGATTTTATTTTTTCGCCGGAGGCAGAAATCCATTTTGTTCCCGTAGAAACGCCTTTATTTAATTCAGAGATTTTTAATTCTTTTAAAAAATTTTGCATTATATCTTTTTAAGTTCAAAGTTCAAAGTAGAATCTTCAAAGTTAATACACTTAGATGAATGGTCAAGTACAAAGCGATTTATGCAATCAAATCAATGGAAGCAACTAGAAGGAAAAGGAATTCGTTTTCAGAAATAAGAATTAAGTTATTTGCCTGTCATATATTCGTGACAAATTAATTTTAAAATTATGAAACTACGCTTTATCGCTATTGCAATTGTATTTATTTCAATGCCATTTTTAGCGTTAAAAAATAAGGAGAAATTGAATGATTCGGAATTTGCTAAAAAGTCTATTATAACCGGAGCAAACCAGGTGGAGAAATACCTTCCTTATTTAAAAGGCAAGAGAGTTGGAATGGTGGTAAATCAGTCTTCTATTATTGGCAATAAATCCAGCGTGGACAGTTTGCTGAAACTTGGAATTCATATTCAAACCATCTTTGGACCTGAACATGGTTTTCGTGGAAATGCCAGTAATGGCGCCGTTGTAGGCGATGAAACTGATCCGGAAACAGGTATATTAATCGTGTCTCTGTATGGTAAAAAAAGAAAGCCTGCAAAAGAGGATTTAGCAAACATCGACATCATGATTTACGATATCCAGGATGTTGGCTGTCGTTTTTATACAAATATAAATACGCTTTGTAACGTGATGGAATCTTGTGCCGAATTTGGAAAAGAATTATTGATCCTGGACAGGCCAAATCCCAATGCTTTTGTAGATGGACCGGTGTTGGATATGAGATTCAAATCTGGTATTGGTAAATTTCCGATACCCATTACTCATGGTATGACTATCGGCGAATTTGCTCAAATGATCAACGGTGAAGGATGGATTCCTGGTAAATTAAAATGTAACATTAAAATCATACCGGTGAAAAATTATACTCATAATATGGATTACACTTTGCCGGTACATCCTTCTCCCAACCTTAATTCGAAACAATCTGTTCTTCTATATCCCTCTTTGTGTTTATTTGAAGGCACAATTATAAGCCAGGGGCGCGGCACTCATATTCCTTTTACTGTTTTGGGAAGTCCTGCTTTGAAAGGCATTTATCCATTCTCTTTTACTCCGGTAAGCCTGCAAGGAATGTCAGAAACGCCTTTGCATCAGGACGAAACCTGTTACGGATTAGATTTGAGAAATTATGACATGACTGCTTTGCGTAAGAAAGGCAAGATCAACATTAAATGGATGATCGAACTTTATAGAGCTTATCCCCAGAAAGAAAAGTTCTTTGACCGCTCTCAAAGTAAACAGATGGGAAGCATTGATGGCCTCGCAGGAACAGACCTTTTTAAACAACAAATTATCGACGGAAAAAGCGAAGAAGAGATTCGGAAAAGCTGGGAACCCGGACTGAGTGAGTATAAAAAAATGCGTACCAAATATTTATTGTATCCTTAGCAGGTTAGTAGTGAAATCAGCCTGAATATTTATTCCTTTTAATTCTATTGATCTGCAAAAAATTATTTGCGCGTCCAATTCAATTTCCATTTTTTCATTTAGCTTTGACCTTTAATGCAACTATCCACCAAACATCTTCTCGGCATTAAAGATTTACAACTCTCAGACATTGAATTAATTCTTTCTACTGCCACCCAATTTAAAGAAGTATTACAGAGGCCGATAAAAAAAGTGCCGTCTTTGCGTGATATCACAATCGTCAATTTATTCTATGAGAACTCAACCCGGACACGCATTTCATTTGAAGTAGCTGAAAAAAGACTCAGTGCCGATACGCTGAATTTTTCCGCTTCCGGATCGTCTGTTTCCAAAGGAGAAACTTTACTGGATACGGTAAATAATATTTTAGCGATGAAAGTAGATATGGTGGTGATGCGCCATAGTGCCAGCGGTGCACCTCATTTTTTGGCCAAACATATTCCTGCCGCAATTGTCAATGCCGGGGATGGCATTAATGAACATCCTACACAGGCTTTATTAGACGCCTATTCGATAAAAGAAAAACTTGGGAAATTAGAGGGGAAAAAAATTGTTTTGGTTGGAGATATTATGCATTCGAGAGTGGCGCTTAGCAATATTTATTTATTGAAAAAAGTGGGTGCCGAAGTGATGGTTGCGGGGCCACCAACATTAATTCCAAAATACATAAAAGAAGCGTTTGATATTCGGGTAGAATATAATCTTAAAAAAGCTTTGCAATGGTGTGATGTGGCCAACATTCTTCGCATACAGTTGGAACGTCAAAACCAGGTTTTATTTTCTTCTTTAAGAGAATATAATCTTGTGTATGGTGTCAATAAAAAACTGTTGGATAGTTTAAATAAGGAGATTGTGATTCTTCATCCGGGACCCATCAACCGGGGCGTGGAAATAGACAGCGATGTGGCCGATTCCAAACAATCCATTATTTTGCAACAGGTAGAAAATGGCGTGGCAGTCAGGATGGCTGTGTTATATTTACTCAGCAATCAACAAACTTTTAGTTGAGTTTTTCATTTTAAAATAAAGCAAAACTTTTATGGAACGAATCTGCTTATTTCCCGGAACCTTTGACCCTGTTACGCTTGGACACACAGATATTATCGACCGGGCGCTTCCTTTGTTTGATAAATTATACATTGGCCTGGGAAGAAACAGCAATAAAGTTCCGATGTTTTCTGAAGAGCAAAGATTGGAATGGCTGCAGGAAATTTATAAAGATGAACCGCGAATTGGAGTGCTCGCTTATGACGGACTGACTGTCGATTGTTGCAAAGAAGTTGGCGCTGATTTTATTTTGCGCGGTATCCGGTACGTAAATGATTTTGAATACGAAAAGGCAATTGCGGACATGAACAGGAGTTTGAAAAATAACGTAGAAACGATTTTTTTGACTACGCTTCCAAAATATACGTCTATCGCCAGTACATTGATAAGAGATGTGATCCGCAACAATGGCGACATTTCTCAATTTCTGCCCGATGCTGTAAAGAAAGCGATTTATAAAAAATAACCCTGTTTCTTCTTCACAAATTTTATTGAGTTAACATGTCCATTTGGTTTGATAAAAAT
>JAHEZB010000018.1:9049-12005 GCA_023251285.1 Chitinophagaceae bacterium
CGCCTCATGTGTGTTGGCTGAAACTATTGGCAGTATTGGTTCTGCGCTCGTTATTGACCGGGAAAAATATTATTGCGTTGGCCTCGAAATAAATGCAAATCACCTGCGAAGCGTAACTGATGGAATCGTAGTTGCAATCGCATCTCCTTTACATCTGGGTAAAACAACGCATGTGTGGGATATTAAAATTTACGATAACAAAGAAAAGTTATTCTGTGTCAGTAGATTAACCGTAGCCATTCTTACCATAAAAAAATAAAGGCTATTTTTTATCATAAAAAGAATTGAAAGTATTTGTTGTTTTACTGCATTAAAAAAGGAAGTTCTTTCCTCTTTATCCTGTTATCATGCGAAAAACGCTAACATTTGCAACAGTTCAGTCATTTTCCATTTGATTCTACACTTTTAGTTGTTGTTTTTTCTATATTTCTTTGGAAATAATAATAATTTTATTTAAGATTCTATTGCCTTTGATAATTGCAGGAAGATTTTTTTCGGATTTTTTTAAAACTAAAAAAATGAAAATTATCTGTCTGTTTTTTATTGGATTATCAGCCTTATCTTTTACTTCTACAGGGCAGCTAAAGAATAGCAAGCAACAAAAATCACAACCGGCCGCACCATCCTTGAAGAAAACTTCTGATTCTCTTAAAATGGCGATCAACGATGCAAAATCTTCATTTAATACGCTGTTTAAAAGCCATAAAGATACAGACGCGATCATGATCTCAAATGTTGAATATGAAGATCCGAATCTTGCTAATTTAAAAGAAAGCCTGAAAAAATTAAAAGGAGTAAAATCTGTCGCGGAAGAATATAAATCATCTAACGCAGTCTTGAAAATTCCATTCAAAGGCAAGCCTACTGAAATGTGGGATCAATTACCGGCTTCTGTGAGAGCGCCTTTTAAACTTGTGGAGGCTGGTGATAACTATATTTCTTTAAGATTTAAAAATGATACAGGCAATTAAATTCTCTGTTTTATAAGTCAGTCATTTCATAGCGTTGTAACCTACAAACACTGCTTTAACAGGATATAACGATTATGCACAAACGAAGTATTCTCAACGCATTATTTCGCAGCGCTCTTCTTTAAATCGGCACTTAAATCATATCCCTGCACAGTCAGATGAATTGTGAGCACTCCATCTTTAAGTTTACCGGTAACCGGTGTCATTTGCCCTTGTATCGGTACACTAAATGAAATACTATCGCCCATCACTTTGCCATTGGTGATGTCAGAAACGGAGCCATCATAATGCGTATCTTTTCCGGTAAGAGAATCGCCCTGTGCTACAAAATCATAAGTTACATCATATTGATTCATGACTTTGCCTGTCCAATGGCCGGTAATTTCATTGCTTTGCGCAAACAAACAGGAGATTGATAAACTGAGGAAAGCTGATAATAGAAGTTTCTTTGTCATACAGTTTTTATTTTACAATTATAAAAGTGATTCTGCAGATTTTTAAAAACCTTAAAAAAACTGATTATAAAGGAAAGATTTTTTTCTTGATTTTTATGTATTGGAAAAAAGATTTACCGTTATTTCCTGCTTTGCTGTGAATATAAAAGCTATATTATCGGATTCATCTCCTCACGATTTTAATTTATAACTCAGCATCGGCACTCTTTCAAAAACCAGGTATCCCCATGCATTCAGCCATACCTGTTTACTCGTTTCAAAAGTAATATCATCGCCTCCAAAAACATTTCTAAAAACCCCTGTTACATTCTTTACTTCAAAATTTAATCCTTCATTTGAGCAGTTCAGGACTACCAGCACCTGGTTTGATTTATATTTTCGCAAATAAGAAAAAACCCGGTGATCGTCAGGATGCGAGATGATCTTTGTAAGAATATTCGGATCTCCTGCACGAAGACATTTGTTATTAGACCTCAGCGTTAAGAGTGTTTTATAAAAATCATGCAGTTCGAATTTATCAGTCCACTCTATGTGATCTTTATCAAAAAACTTAAGGCGTTTTTTATTCGGCATTTCCTGTCCGGAATAAATCAAAGGAATGCCGTTCCACGTGCAGGAAAAAACAGCGAATAATTGGGCAGCATCGCCATATTTTTCATACTCCGTTCCGTTCCAGCTATTTTCGTCATGATTGGATGTAAAGTAGGCGCGGAAAGAGTTGCAGGGAAATTCCGTTACTGATTTATATAATACAGTAAGCAAACTTTGAAGATTCATTTTGCCATGATAAAAATCTTCTGCGGCATGCATCCATCTCCAGGTATAGGTCGCATCAAATACTTTGTGATATTCCGGTTCTTCGCATTCGCCGAACCAGAAGAGTCCCTCTTTTACCTTCGACATTTTTCTCTTTGCATACAACCAAAAATTAATTGGGACGAGGTGTGCCATGTCACAACGAAAACCATCCACATTACAGTCTTCTACCCAAAATTTCAATACATTAACCATGTATTTCCAAACCTGAGGTACATTATAGTTTAGTTGGGAAACATCTGTCCAGCCGTGAGGATGAAGAATATCGTTATTTTCTCCCTGCACATAAAATTGCGGATATTCTGTAACCCATGGATGATCGTTGCCGGTATGGTCGGCTACAAAATCAATGATAACTTTAAAACCCAATCCATGCGCTTCACGTATGAGATCTTTAAATTCCTCCATGGTCCCAAATTCCACATTGGAAGCATCGTAGTTTTTTGCGGCATAATAGCTTCCTAGAGTGCCAAGTCGGTCTTTGTCACTAATGGGCGTTATGGGCATAAACCAAAGTACCTGAACACCCATGTCTTTTAGTCTTGGAAGGCTTTTTGCAAACGCAACATAAGTTCCTTCCTGCGTATATTGACGCACATTTACTTCGTATATATTGGTAGAATAACTCCACTTCGGATGTTCACAATTCTTTCTATTTGCCATATTATATCTAAGGTTAAAAAAAAATAAAAATACTGATTATTCCTTTTATCT
>JAHEZB010000019.1:0-3897 GCA_023251285.1 Chitinophagaceae bacterium
CCGGCTTGTTCAATATTGAAAGTTTAAAATGGAATGATTTTTCTTTAAAATTGTGCGGCATAAATGCTTCTCAACTATCAGAAATTGTTCCGACCAATTTTGTCAGAAAAAATGCTGACTCTTCCGTTTTGTCTTTATTGAACATTTCTGCGGAAACTTTTTTTTGTATCGGTGCCAGCGATGGCTGTACAGCAAATGTAGGAAGTTATGCCATAGAAAAAGGAACTGCTGCTTTAACCATCGGAACCAGCGGTGCGGTGCGAATCGCCTCTCCAAAACCGATTTTTGATTTTGCTTCGATGTCCTTTAATTATTTGCTCGATGAAAAAACTTTCATTTGTGGTGGCCCGGTGAACAATGGAGGAAATGTGGTAGATTGGTTATTTGAGGCTATTTTAAATAATCCAAAGCCTTCTGAAACAGACTTTGAACATCTTTTTAAAATAATTGAAACGGTTCCAGCGGCAAGTGAAGGATTAATTTTTTTGCCGTATATTTTTGGCGAAAGAGCGCCTGTTTGGGATGAAAAATCGACGGGAATATTTTTTGGAGTTAAATCATCTCACACAAATGCATTTTTTCTTCGCGCCACCATTGAGGGTATTTGTTATTCAATGAAACAGGTAATGGAAATTGTGGAGTCTTCCACCAATAAAATTGTACAACTCAACGTTGGCGGTGGTTTCATTCATTCCAAGACATGGATGCAGATTCTTGCAGATATTACCGGTAAAAAACTTGCGGTCATTGAAAGTGAAGATTCCTCAGCAATTGGAGCTGCTTTGATAAACATGCAAGTATTAAAAATGATTGAAGAATACGATTCTCTGCAACCAAAAAATGATTTGGTTGTTGAACCGGATTTAGAGAAACATAAAGTTTATGAAAAGTATTATTCGGTTTTTAAAAACCTTTATAAACCGATGAAAGACCTGATGCATGAGGATTATCAGCTGAATACTAAAAACATGGAGCAGTAAACAAAGAAAAATTATTGTTTTTTATTTCCATGCATTTTCCAAAAATCTAGCCCAATTTTTCCACATTATATTCTGTACGTCATCGTCCGAATAACCGCGTTGCCGCAGGATTTCAGGAATTTTTTGCAAATCAGCAATCGTGTTTAAATCAGCAGGGCACTGCTCTGTGCCAAATGCTCCGTCAACGTCTGTTCCTATTCCTGAATGAAATGAATTGCCGGCAATTTGGCAAACATGATCAATATGATCAATCACCGTTGAAATAAACACGCCTTCTTCTTTTGGTTTTGATTTTCCACGAATCCAGTTTGGCTTCAACATCCATGCATCAAAAGCGCCGCCAATAACAGCTCCGCGTTCTATCAAAACTTTTATTTGTTCATCAGAAAATTGCCGGTTGTGAGGAACCAATGAACGGCAATTGTTATGGCTTGCCCAAACAGGGCCATTGAAATTTTCCAAAGCTTCCCAAAAGCTTTCATCACACAAATGTGTTGCATCTAAAATTATATTCAGCCGTTCCATTTCCTTTAATAACTCTCTTCCTTTATTTCCAATTCCTCCTTCGGAATCTGTTCCATAAGCATAAACCCCCGGACCGTAATGAGCCGGCCCAATTGCGCGTAATCCGTTCTGGTACGCCTTTTCAAGATAATGCATGTCGATAATCGAATCGGCTCCTTCCAGACTTAAAACATAGCCTATCGGTAATTTTTCTTCTCCTTTATTCAACCATTTTTCAACGTGGTTTCTTAATGAAACTGCATTATTAATTTCAGTTAATTCTCCACGATCTTCCATGGCTTTATACCACGACAATTGTCCTTGCGTTTGCGCCCATGCCTGCTCCTGCGAATTCCATCCTTGTAATTTACTTTTCGGTTTTACAAATCTTGCAATCAAAGTAGCGACACAAATTCCTATATTTCCTTTGCGCATTTCTGAAAAGGAAACGGTTCCATTTCCCCGGTCCGGTTTATCTTTTAAGCCATTTTCCCGCTCACGAATTTCTTCCAGAGGCCTTGTCAAATCGCGATTCCATTCCATTGCATTCATACTGAGATCTAGATGTGCATCAAAAATAAAACCGGACATTCTATGTGTTTATTAAATTGTAATTTTCTTTTTTCTTGCAACGACATTCCATTTATCCACAACGTTCCCATTTTCCACAATCACAGCTTCATCATACAAAGCAACCGTTGGACAAATGTGATAAGGAACGCCATACAATACATCACCGACATGAAGATTTTCCCAATCTTTTACTTCCACTACCAAATGCTCTTCGCTTTGCGAACGCACTTCATAACCCGAAAGATTCAGAAAAAATATTCTTTTTGAAATCGGATTTTCTGCCGCAACCGATTTGTGCCCAAGGTCAGTTGTAATCAATCCGCGCGCTGGTTTTGAAATAATTCTTGTTAATAAAACTGCAGCAAATTCAAACGGTTGTTCTGCTAATAATTGATCATATCCATAATCCCACAACAAGCAAGTTCCGGGGCTGCAATCAACTTCTTTATTCAATGCATGAACAGTGAAGGTTGGTGTTCCTCCTGCAATAATTCTTACATTTTGCAAATCAGAATTTGCCATTATTTGTTGCTTTACTGCATTTACGCTTTCAAATCCTGTTTGACCCTGTTGTTTTCTCAACTCAAAATCTGCTTCACGGATGTGTCCGTCATAAACGTGCAAACCTTCAAATTGAAGATTGCGAAGTCTTTGAATTTGCAAAAACAAACCGAAAATCTCTTCCGGTGCAATCCCTGTTCGATGCATTCCGGCATCTACATCAATAAAAACAGTTGCTTTCAGATCTTCTTTGCCGAATAAATCGTTCAGCATTTTTGCCGACTCAACATTATCAATCAAAGAAGCAAAATGAATTTGAGGATATTTTTTGATGAGCGAAATAAAACGCTTTGCTTTTGTAAAATTCAGTTGGTAAGCAAGAAGAATATGTTTAGCGCCAGTCTCTGAAAGCATTTCTGCTTCAGCGATTGTAGCACATTTAAATCGTGAAATACCTGCCTTTAATTGCATCTTCACAATCTCTGCCATCTTGTGCGTTTTGATATGCGGCATCAATCGTTTCGCATCGCCGGCAATGCCGATCATGGTTTGGATATTTTGTGCCACATGATCACTGTAAATCAGCAACGCCGGAGAATCAATTTCATCAGGGTCTTTTAATTTATACCAGTTTTTTTCATCCATCTTTAATACTTTTTACGCTAATTCAAAAATCGCCTCTATTTCTACAGGAATATTTCCCGGCAAAGAACCCATGCCCACTGCGCTTCTGACTCCAATTCCGTCCTCACCCCAGATTTGCGCAAACAATTCGCTGCAACCATTAATTACATAAGGTTGTTGCTCAAAATCTAGGGTACAATTTACCATACCAAAAACTTTTATTACCCGTTTTATTTTATCCAGGCTTCCAAGTCCTGCTTTTAGAGTGGCCAATATCGTTAATCCCGTTTGCCTTGCCGCAAGCTTTGCTGCATCTGCATTGATATCAAAACCTACCTTTCCTTTTATCAACGAACCGTCTTCCATTACCGGTCCGTGTCCGGAAACATAAATTAAATTTCCTGCTTGAAGGAAAGGCTTGTAAATGCCGCCTGGCTTTGGTTGAGGCGGTAAAGTGAAACCTGCTTCTTGCAGTTGTTGATCGGGAGTTTGTTGCATAAAAACAATTTAGACATATTTAAGCACTTGCTCAGAAACGATAAAGGTAAATATTTTAGCATCAGGATAGGAAGGGCTTTGAAAATCCTAATTGTTACTATTTGTGCTTTTACCGGAGAGTTTACAATAAAGAAACAGGTCTTTCTGTAAAAACCTGCTTTTTTAATCGATAAAAGATGAAGACTTTTATAACAAATAATGGTTACCGGAACCGTAT
>JAHEZB010000019.1:3907-11995 GCA_023251285.1 Chitinophagaceae bacterium
TAAATTCTTAAACATCTTCTTTAAAATATATAATTTATCTATCCATTCATTTTCTCCCTTCGATTTGTATTCATCCATATAATGTTCTACTTTTTCCACAGTATCTTCCGCATTGTCCAGCAGTTCACTTGTTTTGTTCTTTATGTTTGCGAAAAATTCATCGCGCTCCTCTTTGGGCATACTGAAAAATTTAATCAAAGCCACACCAGCAGCAGCTCCCAGGATGATTGCAGCAACTTTATTTGTTTTTGCCAGATTCTTAAGTTTTTAAGTTCTTAGCTTTGTCAGATATGAAAAATCGTTTTAAAAAATATACCATACACAAACCGTTCCTGTTTTTTTTGTTTTTCCTTTTTTCTTCAATTGCTCAAGCACAATTCTTTGCTCCTAAAAATTATCCGAAAGATTATTTTATTTACCCGGTCGATGCAAAAATTAGCCTTGCTGCAAATTTTGGCGAATTGCGCCCCAATCATTATCATATGGGATTAGATTGCCGGACTAACCAGGTTATAAACCGTCCCGTAAAAGCGGCTGCAGCCGGATATATTGCACGCGTTACTGTTGCACCGTTTGGTTTTGGTCAGGCAATTTATGTTAATCATCCAAATGGATTAACGACTGTTTATGGACATTTGCACAGCTTTTTTCCCGCTTTGGAAAAATATGTAAAAGAGCAACAATACAAGCAGGAATCCTGGAATGTGGATCTGAAAATTCCTCCTGCTTTATTTCCGGTAAAACAAGGCCAGTTTATTGCCAACAGTGGAAACACCGGCGGTTCGCAGGGGCCGCATTGTCATTTTGAAATCCGTGATACAAAGACAGATAAAGTGTTGAACCCGCTTTTATTCAACCTGCCAATTCCCGACAACGTTGCGCCAACCATCGTAAGCTTGTACATGTATGACAGGTGTAAAAGTACTTACAGCCAATCGCCGCAACATTTGCCAATAAAAAAAATAAGTGAAAATTATACAACCGTTGAAAATGTAATTTCCGTCCATACGGATAAAATCAGCTTTGGAATTTCTGCCAATGACAAACAATCCGGCTCCAGTAATCCAAATGGGATTTATGAAGCGATCATTTACCTGGATGAGCAGCCGCTTTCAGCGTTTCAACTGGACAGCATTACTTATGATGAATCGAGGTATGTGAATGCAAATATTGATTATAAAACGCGCGCTGCCGGAGGTCCTTATATTCAGCATCTTTCAAGATTGGCCGGCTATCCTCAAGGAGTGTATAATGACATCAACGGCGATGGCGTGATTGAATTAAAAGATACGAACGTTCATCAGGTAAAAATTGTGGTAAAAGATGCGCGAAATAACACGTCTGTTCTTCAGTTCAAGATCAAAAAAGGATTGATTGTGGAAAATGGGAAACCGGATAATATTGATTACCAGAAAAAAGAATTTCAACCAGGATTTGTCAACGTTTTTGAAAATGAAAACGTGCAGGCTTATTTGCCGGTTGGCACTTTATATGATTCCGTGGCTTTTTCTTATTCTGAAAAAAAATCTACTGCGTCCCAAAGCTATTCTTCGATTTATTCTATTCTTTCCGGACTGATTCCGGCTCAAAATTATTTTACAGTAAGAATAAAAGCCGACAAAAATATTCCGGACAACCTTAGTGATAAAATTTTGATGAAAAGAAGCTGGAATGGCAAAAGCGATGTGGTAAAAGCTACGAAAAGCGGCGATTGGTATTCCGCGAAATTTAATGCTTTTGGAAATTTTGAATTAATTGCAGATACTGTGCCTCCGGTGATCAATGCAAACTTTCGCGATCATGCAATACTTTCTCATTCAAGAGAAATTGTAATTACACCAAAAGATAATAATGATGACGTAAAAAATTTTCGTGCAGAATTGGATGGAAAATGGTTGCGTTTTACCAACGATAAAGGCCGTACGTTTATTTATGTTTTTGATGAAAAATGTAACGTAGGAAAACATGAATTAAAAATTTCTGTAGAAGACGAAGCCGGAAATAAAACAGAACGAATTTTACATTTTACCCGATAAAAATTTTATAAAATGACTCATTTAACAGAAGGAGAAAAAGCGCCCGATTTTACAACAAAAGATCAAAATGGAAACACAGTTTCTTTAAAGGATTTTCGTGGGAAAAAAGTAGTACTTTATTTTTATCCGGAAGATGATACGCCAACATGCACGATCGAAGCATGCAATTTAAGAGACAATTACGACGAGTTGAAAAAAGCCGGATTTGTGATTTTGGGAATAAGCCCGGATGACAAAATGAAGCACAAGAAATTTGAAGAAAAATATGATCTGCCATTCACTTTATTAGAAGATCCGCAGAAGAAAATAATTGACAAATACGGTGTTTGGGGCGAAAAAAATTTGTATGGAAGAAAATATATGGGGCTCCATCGAACTACTTTTTTAATTGACGAGAATGGAATTATTTTTAAAATTTTTAAAAAGCCGAAATCAAAAATACACAGCGAAGAGATTTTAAAAGCGGCTTCATAAATGAAAATAAAAAGTTGAATTATTTCTTTGTTTGTTGTAAATAAATTTCAAAAGATTTCAACTCAGATATGCCACTTCTCATTAAAGAAAACTCCTGGATAGCAAAAATCGCTGCCCGCAAATTGCAGTCTGATAATGTAGCAATCGTTATTGGCAGAACAATTCATTTATATCATGTTTCAAAAGAAGATTTTTTAAAAGATGAAAAATGGCTGAGACATGAAATATGTCATATCCGCCAATTTAAAAAGCATGGATTTTTCCCTTTTATTTTCAAATATTTATTGGAAAGTTTGCGACGCGGATACTATCAAAATAAGTATGAAATAGAGGCAAGGATGGCAGAAGATGAGTAATCGGCCGATTAAATTTTATTTTTCAACCATCTTTTTCAAAAGGCCTTCTTTCTCTAAGAGTTTTTTAAACAAAACGATCTGATTTCCGGCTCTTACAAAATTTTGCCCTTCATATTTTGCACCATAATAAGTATCGTTATTCAAATGGTCCGTCAGAAAACGAATGGCTTGCATGTAGATCATAAATTTTCCGGCATAAATAAAATGATTTCTTTCCTCTGCATTTAATTCGTTTCCCATTTCCGCCATATAGCCATCCCATATTGATTTGAAATATGCTTCGCGGATTTCTATTTTAGAAAAATCTTTTTCTTCTTCATTTACCGGCGACAGGTAAGTGCGCATCATATCGCCAACATCGCTGATAAAATATCCAGGCATTAAAGTGTCTAAATCTATCACACATAATCCGGTGTTTTTAGAATCAAACAAGACGTTGCTTATTTTGGTATCATGATGCGTTACACGCAACTTAAATGAATGATTGCGTAAAATATTTTCGTAGATCGTTACTATATTTTTATGTTCTTTTATAAATCGGATGTACTCTTTTGATTCCTGTAACCGAAGGTGATCTCCATTTTCAAGCGCTTCTGAGAATTGCTGGTATCTCAATGTCAAATTGTGAAAATCGGGCAAAGTAATTTTTAATTTCTCCACCGGAAAGCCTGACAGCAACCGTGTAAATTCCCCAAACTTTTTGGCAGCTTCGAAAGCCTGCTGAGGCATTTCAACCGTATTGATCGTGTGCGAATTTTTTACAAATGGGATCAGCCGGAAATACCCCTTATCAGCGATATGAAGCATTTCCTCGTTACTATGAGTTTGTATCGGAGAAATAAAAAAATAATCGGGATGATGCTTTTGCAAATAATCAGCCACCATCCTTACATTGAAAGCGATGTTTTCAGGGATCTTGAAAATCTGATGATTTACTTTCTGCAGAATATACGAATTGTGAGAAATGTCGATTCGCCATGTGGCATTGATAAGCCCGTTACGAATGGGCACCACTTGCAAATCGCTTGTTCCTAAATTATATGCTGAAAGAAGTTCATCGGTAAGTTCCATTACAAACTATTATCTAACAAACTTAACGTACTGATATTAAAAATAGAAACGCAAACGGTTGTTTTATTTCTTTTCAAGTGATCTTTATTCTAAATTGCTATCTCTCAAAACAGTTTTTCGATTTCTTTAATTGACTAAACTTTAAACGAATTAATCTTTTGGAGCTAAAAGATTTTTGATCAAAGTATCAGTTTCCAGGAAAACCTTTTCAAAATGCGGATGTTTCGACCAATCAATTACCCGATGTAGTTTTCCGTTTAATGGCGCCCACCGTTGTGGTTCGCCATCCATGCTTATAACAACTGAAGGCGTATCAAAAGCGTCTGCAACGTGTGAGACGCCGGTACAATTACAAATAATCGCAAAAGCATCTTTTATCAGAATGGCCATCGCGCCAAGAGAAGTTTTTCCGGTTAAATCGATTGGAATGTGATGCATGCATTTTACCAATTCGCCGGTAATATCACTTTCTTCTTTTGTTCCCGTAATTACAATTGTAAATCCTTGCTCAATGCAATAATCGGCAATCAATGCAAAGAATTTTGGCGGCCATTGCCGGTAGCGGCCGCGAGATCCGGGATGGATAATGATATAATTTTTAGGGAAAACGGGTAATAACAATTCATCAAAATCTTTTTGGTCCTGTTTGCTCAATGGAAATTCAAGATGATCACCCTGGTCGGGGATTTGTAAATGTTGCATAAGCAAAAGGTGTCTTCGTATCTCTGAGCCATGATTGGGATAAGGCATGAAAAAAGGCGAATCGACAAAACTTTTTTCATTATAGAAACCAGCGACATATTTTGCCCCAAAAGTGAACATCAATGGATTTACGATTGTTCCGTTTCCCTGCATCTGAAGCAGCAGATCGAATTTTTCCTTATGCATGAGTTTTAAAAATTCGTCAAACCCTTCTTCATCAAAATGTTGTTCCGGCAAGCCGGGATAACCAGGAAAATGAATGAATTTATCAAAGTAATCTTTAAACCTGGTTACAAAATCTTTTGCCCACGGTAAGCCAAGTAAAGTGATTTTTGCATTCGGATATTGATGCCTCAATGCACGAATGGCGGGAATTACACAAAGCATGTCGCCCAGTTGGAGGGCGCGGAAAACGGCAATCTTTTTAATATTAGCAAGTTCTTCTGTCATACATGCAATACTTTAAATTTGAATGCCCCATAAAGATTCCAGAAAACTGAAACAAACGGAATCAGTAAAGAGGTCGCCACCATTTCCGAAACGTGCTTAAACGAACGCGAACTGTTTTCCAATCTTTTTAAGATAAACGATATCATCAAAAATGCCCAGGCAAACAATGAAATGAATGCGATTATTCTATTCTGCTGGAACCATTCATAAAAAAAAGTGATAAAAAAAAGGATCATTAGAAAATAACTGCGTAGAACCGGTGAACTTATTTTTTCTTTATACAACTCAGGGTGTTTTTTAAACAGCAACGCATTGAACATGGATTTTCGTTGTTCTTTCAAACTAATGCCCCATGAAGCTTTTCGAGCAGGATGCACCACCACTGCCTCTTCTATTTTTTTTATCGGTATTTCTTCTTTTATCAGTTGAAATTCCAGGTCGCTGTCTTCGCGCCACGCCATAGTAAAAGCTTCATCAAAACCATTCACCAATTCCAGCGAACTTTTGGTGCAGGCGCAATTGGCCGTAACAAATTCTGCGGTTTCAAGATGCGCTGTATTTAATTCAAAATCCGTCGGTTCGGGCGATAAAGGAACAATTACTTTGCCGGTCATAGCAATTGCAGGCTGGTCGTAAAATTCAAAAGCGTTATAATAATTTTTTATCCAATTTGTAGCCGGAATGCAATCGTCATCAGTAAAAAGGATTAATTGTCCTTTTGCTATCCGCCAGCCGGCATTTCTTGCAGCTGCAGGACCTTTTTTCAAAGGCAAAGAATAACAAAATATATTTGAAAAAAAATCAAAAAAAGCTGATTCAGCCATCATGTTATTGGTATCTTCATCCAGCCCGTCTGTCACAACAATTATTTCATATTCATTTTCAGGAAAATCCTGTGACACCAACGCTTCCAAACAGCGTTTCAATAAGAGAGGCCGCTTATAGGTTGGAACAATTATGGAGACTTTTACTGACATATTCTTTCAACATTTTTTATCATTTAATTATTTTTTTCCAATAAAAAAGAATTGATCACCAAGGCATCAAATGGCGATGTCCAGAAGCATTCAATTGCATCCCTCGGTGTACACACAATCGGCTCACCGCGCGTATTAAAAGACGTATTTACCAGAACCGGAACTCCGGTTAATTTTTTGAATTCCTTTAAAAGTTCATAATAGCGCGGATGCTGTTTTTCGTTCACCGTTTGAATCCGGGCAGTTCCGTCGACATGCCGTACAGCCGGAATTTTATCAGCTTTATCTGATCTTACACAATACACAAATAGCATATAAGGCGATTGTTCTGCTCCCTCAAACCATTCATTCGCTTCACTTTCCAATACTACCGGTGCTACAGGTCTGAAATCTTCCCGGTCTTTTATATCATTTAATTTTGCCTGCATCTCAGCATGAATTGGGGAAGCAAGAATAGAACGGGCACCCAAAGCACGAGGGCCAAATTCCATTCTTCCCTGAAACCATCCGATGATCTTGTCTTCTGCTAATATCGCTGCTGTTTCTTTCGCCACATTTTCTAATTTCCGATAAGGAACTTTCGTCCATTTTAAAAAATTCTCTACTTCTTCATCCGAATATTCCGGACCCCAATAGCAATGTTCCATTGTGAACGCTTTACTTTCATCTTTTCTCAACTGCGCATCAACCCACATTGCAGCTCCGAGCGCAGTTCCTGCATCTCCTGATGCAGGCTGAACCCAAATATTTTTGAAGTTGCTGTAATCCCGAATTACACCATTCAATACACAATTCAGCGCCACACCGCCAGCCATACACAGGTTTTCTGCACCCGTTTCTTTTTGAAACCAATTCACCAATCGCAAAACAGTTTCTTCCAAAACCTTTTGTAAAGAATAAGCAATGTCAAAATGATGAGATAAAAACGGTTCGTCTTTCTTTCTTGCTTTTCCAAATCGCTCTTCAAGATTCAACTCGCTGATCGTGTATTTTCCGTTTTCGCCCACATGAATCATGGATCGGAACTCATTTAAATAAACCGGTTTTCCATAAGAGGCAAGTGCCATTACCTTATATTCATCCGAGGAATGTAAAAAGCCTAAATAACTGGTTACCTCTTCATACAAAAGACCCAGGGAATGCGGCATAAACACTTCGGAAATTTTTGTAAGTTCCTTTCCTTCGCCGAGATAATAACTGGTAGTCGTTTTTTCTCCTCTTCCGTCAATCGTTAGCACCGCTGCATGCGAAAATGGTGACGGCAAAAAAGCGCTTGCTGCATGAGCGATGTGATGTTCCACATAATGCCATTTTTCAAGTGACGGCTTGGCGCCCGCAAATCTTTTCTGCAAATGATGTGGATATCCATCAGCCAGCTGGCGTGGTGCGTTTATAATAAAAGATAAAAATAAAGGATCCCATTCTGCCTGCCCATCCCCAGGTTTTTCACGTGCGGGTGAATAAGGAATCGATACTTTTGGTTCATTTAAATTATCTGCCAGAATCTTTGGATCAAAAGAATAAGCAATTTCATCTACCTCATTTATGTGAATGCCTGCCATCCGGAGACAATAATCGATTGCATGGTAAGGCAATTGATAGGTAGAAAATGGAACCGGCCTTTTACCGTGCTTAATATGAGTAAACCGTTCTTCTTCAGCAGCGGCTAATAGCTTTCCATCCTTTAAAATACATGCTGCTGAATCATGAAACACTGCATTAATTCCTAAAATATACATGCGGCAATTTTTCCTTTCTTTATAAAATGATTTTTACAGTTTATAAAAGTCAAATACTGAACCAACCGTTTTTTCCACATCAAACAGCCAATGGTTTCCGGGGTGAATGAAAATAAACGCTGATTTTATTTTATCAATTGTGGTTTATTGTTTTGCTTTAGACTATTAGAAATCATCATTTGTTTGCATACATAAAACGGCAAAAAATATCAATTTTTTTTTTGAAGTACAACTGAAGGTATTTTTACTGAAGTATGTAGAAACACTTCTACAGCCATAATTT
>JAHEZB010000477.1:0-647 GCA_023251285.1 Chitinophagaceae bacterium
GCTTTATGAAGAAGAAGGAAAGATCAAACTTTTCGTTTACGATGTCATTTCTAAAACAAAACCGTATGTGAGAGATCTTACTAAATATTTTGACCAGGTGCAGGATATGAAATACATGGTTACCAGCCAGACTTTGCTTTTCAGTGCAGTAAAAAACGGCCATTCAGATATTTATACATTCGATATCGGAAAAGACAAACTACAACAAGTTACCAACGACGTTTATGACGACCTTGATCCTTCTTATATTAATCTTCCCGGAAAATCAGGGATTATTTTTGCCAGCAACAGGCCATCTGCAGATACAAAAGGCGGTGACACTTCTTTGATGCACAACCGGTTTAATATTTTCATGGTTACTGATTTTGCAACAAACCGCCCTGGGTTAAATCAAATAACTCAGCTCACTAAATTGAAATTTGGAGATGCACGCTATCCCACTCCTTACGATGATGTACATTTTACTTTTGTCAGCGATCTGAATGGTATTGGAAACCGTTACGCCGGATTTTTCACAACAAGGACAACCGGCTTAGATACACTGGTTGTTATTGGAGATGATATTTTGAGAAATCCAACCGTTCCGGAAATTGATTCCACTTTAAAAGTATATCATAAACAGGACGTCGATACCATAGCGGTGGTTG
>JAHEZB010000477.1:657-3222 GCA_023251285.1 Chitinophagaceae bacterium
TACACTTTTCCTTTAACCAATTATGCCAGCAGCCTGTTGGAAACAAGAGAAGCAGGCGAAAATCACCAGGTAAGTGAAGTAACCCGGCAGGGAGATGATAAAATTTTGTATAAATTAAAGATTGATGAAAATGCTTTAAAACGGCGGAATGTAAGTGCAAGAGCGACTACTTACATGAAAGATTTAATGGAAAAAAGCGTGATAGGCGCAGGTGAACAAATTATTCAACCGCAGGTTCCACAGCAGGAGGATATTTTTCAGCATGAATTTAAAAACGAGAAAAAAGATAGTGCCCAACTGGCCGCGCTGAATAATCCGGAACCAGTGAATGAATCGATCGTACTTTCAACAGCACGATTGTACCCCTATAAGCCATTAAAATTTGCAACTGATTATATAATCGCCGGTTTTAATAATAATGTACTTGGCACCAAATACCAGATATATCAGGGCGGCTCCGGACCTATTCAACTTTCTTCAAATAATGGATTAAACGGAATCATCAATTTGGGCACGGCCGACATTATGGAAGATGTAAAAATTTCCGGCGGGTTCCGCCTTTCAACAAATTTAAAAGACAATGACTGGCTATTTCAATTTACTAATTTGCGCAGAAGGCTGGACTGGGGATTAATGTATTACCGCAATGTGCAAACGGTAACGTTTACCGGCAATAACACCTATTATCCGGGAAAAGTACTTTCAAATCTATACCAGGGTAGCGTTTCCTATCCTTTCGATGAAGCCAGGAGTTTACGTTTGAATTTTGGAGTAAGACGAGATAACATTGTATTAAGCGCTACCGATCTCGCTTCCCTTCCGGAACCGAATAGCGGTAAAACTTATGGCTTGATGCACCTCGAATATGTGTATGATAATACCTTAAATCCGGCACAGAATATCTGGGACGGCATCAGGTACAAAGTTTATTTAGATTATAATTCTCAAATCGGTAAAATTCCGGAGGGAATAGGAAGTAAAACTTATAATTTTGGTTTTGATGCGCGTGCCTATTATCCTATTTACCGCAACTTCATTTGGGCAGGAAGGGTAGCAGGGGATTTCAGTTGGGGTAATCAAAAACTGATCTATTATTTGGGAGGAATCGACAACTGGTTCATGTTTGGCAGCAACCAAAAAAGCGATGGCACCTATCGTTATTTTAATCCAAATAATACACCTGCGCCCGATCAGAACTATGCATTCCAATCACTTGCCGTAAACCTGCGTGGTTTTATCCAAAATGCCGCCAATGGAAATAATGCCAGTGTGATTAACAGTGAATTCCGGTTGCCGGTGTTTACTACTTTCTTCAACAAACCGATAAATAATGCGTTTATAAGAAACTTTCAACTGATCCAATTTGTTGATCTGGGTACAGCCTGGAACGGCAAGTATAGCAGCCTGGCAAGGCCGTCAATAACCTACTATGACCCAAACAATCCGACAGTTTCGGTAAAGATTAAAGCTCCAGGAGTAGGACCTTTCCTCGGCGGTTATGGATTTGGGGTTCGCAGTACCTTATTGGGGTATTTCTTAAAATTTGATGCCGGTTGGCCGATGAATGGTTTTTTCAGGGGAAAACCGATCTATTATTTTAGTATGGGTGTTGATTTTTAGTTTGAAGAAATTGAAAATTTCCAAAAGTTAAATCACGTAATTCAAGAATCAGCTTATTTTTTAAAATGGTAATTTTGTAAAAAGTTGTAACATGATTTATGTAAGCGAAAAAGCAAAAGAAAGAGTTTTAAAATTAATGGAAGAAAAAGCTTTCTCTCCGCAGGATCATTTTTTGCGGGTAAGTGTGGAAAGCGGTGGATGTTCCGGACTAAGCTACAAAATGGATTTTGACCAGGAAAAAAAACCGATGGACCAGGAGTTTGAGGACAAGGGAATCAAAGTAGTTACTGACTTAAAAAGTTTTTTATATCTTGTAAATACTACGCTGGAATTTAGCGATGGATTGAATGGTAAAGGGTTTTATTTTAATAATCCGAATGCCAGCCGTAGTTGTGCCTGTGGTGAAAGTTTTAGTGTATAATTTTTCTTTCTTTTGATAAAAAAAGGCTGGCTTTATGAGCCGGCCTTTTTTGATTGAGCCAATCAAGAAATATGTTTCACCAGTAAAAGAACAAATAACCGGAATTTTTGTTTTAAATTTTGTAACCAAACAAATCAATTATTCTTTCCGCAAATAATTTGTTTTACATGAACGCTCGCGCTTCCTTTTATAAAGTGAAAATGTTACTGCTCCAATGTAGCATCCATCGAAATATCAATATTTGAACTCAATGACTTTGAAACCGGGCAATTTTCTTTTGCATTTTTTGCACATTCGTCGAATTTTTCTTTGCTGATATCGGGAACTTTGGCATTTACCGTAAGGTGCGATTTTGAAATGGCTCCATCGCCGAAAGTGATGTCACATTTGGTTTCAATTTTATCGGCTGTAAATCCCGCTTCATTTAAAACAAAGCTTAATTTCATTGAGAAACATCCTGCATGCGCTGCCGCAATTAGCTCTTCAGGATTTGTACCATCTTTAGCTTCTCCAAATCTTGTAGC
>JAHEZB010000478.1 GCA_023251285.1 Chitinophagaceae bacterium
GCGACATCCTTGCACGCAAAGGAAATAAAGCCATTTCCGTTTTGCCGAATACTTCAGTACTTGATGCTTTAGAAGTAATGGCGGAAAATAATATTGGTTCTGTTGTTGTAATGGAAGATGAAAAATTTAAAGGAATTATTACGGAAAGGGATTATTCACGAAAAGTGATTTTGAAAGGAAAAAATTCCACCGATACCAAAGTGAGTGATATTATGACTGCAGAATTTCCTCATTTAAAACCATCAGATACGGTTGAGTATTCCATGGAACTTCTTACAAAAAACAATATCCGCTATCTGCCTGTTTTTGAAGAAAATAAACTTGCCGGAATAATTTCAATAAGCGATGTGGTGAAGCAAACTGTGCTGGTGCAAAAGGAAACTATTGATCATTTGGATAGCTATATCAATTCCAAGTGAAGATAAAAGGTTGATGCAATGCCGGTACATTCATATTACCCTTGCGGAACCATAAAAAAAAGTATCAATTATACAACGATCAGCAAATTATTTTTATTTACGTGATTCGTGAAATTTGTGGCATTCTACAATAAAAAAGGGAGAAAAATCTCCCTTTTTACTATAAATCAAAACATTGTTTACTCAAACTGAACTGAAATTTGTTTTGCCAGTTCCACCATCTTTTTAATTCCTTCTTCAGGTAAATTTCCTTTCTTAAATTCCGCGAGAACTTCAGGGAATTTCGTTTCCATTTCCAATAAAAATTGTTCTTCAAAATCCTGAACTTTTTTTATCGCCACATTGCTGATCAATCCATTGGTACCGAGATAAATAATAGCTACCTGCTTTTCTACAGGATATGGAGAAAACTGCGGTTGCTTTAAAATTTCCACGTTTCTCGCACCTTTATCCAAAACGGATTTTGTTGCAGCATCGAGGTCGCCACCAAACTTCGAAAACGCTTCCATTTCCCGATATAACGCCTGGTCGAGTTTTAATGTGCCGGCCACTTTTTTCATGGATTTGATTTGAGCGTTTCCACCTACGCGGCTTACAGAAATACCTACGTTAATTGCTGGACGAATACCGGCGTTGAACAGATTTCCTTCCAAAAATATTTGACCGTCTGTAATAGAAATCACATTGGTAGGAATATAAGCAGAAACGTCGCCGGCTTGTGTTTCGATGATAGGCAATGCCGTTAAAGATCCACCACCTTTTACCAGGTGTTTAATATTTTCAGGAAGATCATTCATCTTCCGTGCGATCTCATCTTTTGATACAATTTTCGCTGCTCTTTCCAGTAAACGGCTGTGCAGGTAAAATACATCGCCAGGATATGCTTCACGTCCGGGAGGCCTTTTCAATAATAAAGAAACTTCGCGATAAGCGACTGCCTGTTTGCTCAGATCATCAAAAATAATTAAAGCAGAACGGCCTGTGTCACGGAAGAATTCGCCAAGAGCAGCGCCGGCAAAAGGAGCATAAAACTGCAACGGTGCAGGTTCTGAAGCGGAAGCAGCAACGATGGTTGTGTATTCCATTGCGCCATTATCTTCCAAAACTTTCATCACGTTTGCAATGGTCGAAGCTTTTTGTCCGATCGCTACATATATACAATAAACCGGCTTTCCGGCTTTATAAAATTCTTTCTGATTGATAATGGTATCAATACAAATGGCGCTTTTTCCGGTTTGACGATCACCGATCACCAATTCACGTTGTCCACGACCGATTGGAATCATCGCATCAATGGCTTTAATACCAGTCTGAAGCGGTTGTTTTACCGGCTCACGAAAAATTACTCCCGGAGCTTTACGTTCCAATGGCATTTCATACAATTCGCCGGTAATTGGGCCTTTGCCATCGATTGGTTCGCCGAGTGTATTAATAACACGCCCTGCAAGTCCATCACCTACTTTAATAGAAGCGATTTTGCCAGTGCGTTTTACAGTATCGCCTTCTTTAATGTTTCCGCTTTCTCCCATAAGAACCACACCCACATTGTCTTCTTCCAGGTTCAGCGCGATTGCTTTTACACCATTTGCAAATTCAACCAGCTCACCTGAACTAACATTATTTAAACCATAAATGCGGGCAATACCATCCCCCACCTGCAACACCGTTCCTATTTCTTCAAGATTGGATTCTACATCCAGATTGCTCAGTTGGCTTTTGAGAATTGCCGAAATTTCATCGGGTTTTATGTCAACCATATTTTTTCGTTTTTTTAAGGTTGCAAAGGTAAGTAAAGCAATTCCAAATACAAAAGAGAAAAAGGCGTTTGGTGTAAGAAAATGTTTGTATTTTTTGGAAAAAAATAAATGTGAGTTGCGCTCAACCGCCAATACAGATTGAGTATCGTTTGAAATTCGTTTTTATTGTGTGGTTTGGCTCACATGAACAATATGATAAAATAGACGCACAAAAAATAGCTTATGTTAAGACTATAAAAATGACGAACAATATGAAGAAGCATTGGAAAAGATTTATGCTCTGATGCAAAAGGATATTAAAGAAAGTTCAAAAGAATCAGATGAACTGGAAATTTTAGTGATTTTAGTAAAGGATTACGAAAATGAACACTTTCCTATTCCCCGGCCTAATCCTATTGAAGCAATTAGATTCCGGTTAGAACAAATGGAGATGTCAGAAACAGAGTTATCCGAAATCTTAGGTTACCGTTCCCGGAAATCGGAAATATTATCCGGTAAAAGAAAATTAAACTTGAAAATGATTCGGAAATTAAATGACGTTTTGCATATTCCTGCAGAAGTTTTAATACAACCATATTAAAAAACAACCGGCTGTTCTTCATTCACTCTTTCTTAGAATTTTAAGAAACTAATTCCTTAATTACCTGGGCTTCATTGTGTTCCTGGTCTTTTGCGCCATATAATAAGGTAACAGGCCCTTGTTTCATATGTTCTTTTAAAACGGAAACGGCTTCTTTATTTTCCTTTAATTCTTTTTGATATTTTTTTTGAAATTCCTTCCATTTTTCCGGATCATGGTTGAACCATTTGCGCAATTCTGTTGAAGGTGCAATATTTTTTAACCAAAGGTCTGCCGCTGCTTTTTCTTTTGTAAGGCCGCGAGGCCAAAGGCGATCCACCAATATCCGGAAACCATCTTGGGCGTCACGTTTTTCATACACTCTTTTTATTTGGATATTCATTTCACAGTTTTTTTATTCTAAAAATATTGATTTTTAAAAATAAGAATCAAAGATATTCCTTTGTTTACTGCAGAGAGAAAGA
>JAHEZB010000479.1 GCA_023251285.1 Chitinophagaceae bacterium
TGATTATCTTGAAAAGCCATTTAAGATTCACGACCTCCTGGCGATGATCAACAAACATGTAAAAAGGGAAAATGTGATTCCCAAATTATAGACGGATTTTAGTACCACATTTTTTTAAATGCAAATCCGTGGACATCATATCTTGAAAACAACCCAAATCTCACTTATTTAACGATCTTACCAGGGTCAATCAGCTTTCCCTTGTTTATGACCAAATGTATATCCGTAATATTATCAAGATTCTCAACCGGGTTGGCGTTCAATAGAACAAGATCAGCTTTTTTACCAACAGCAACACTGCCCATGCTCTCCTGTTTGTCCAATATTTTTGTTGGGTTGATCGTAGCTGACTGAATAATTTGCCAGTTGCTTAACCCGCTTTGCTTCATCGCTTTTAATTCATCAAATAATGAGGAAGCATGCTGTGTTCCTATGTTTCCTGCGTCTGTTCCTGCCACAATGGTAATGCCGCCGTCTATCATTTTTTTAAGATTCACCATTCTTACAGAATCCTCGTGAGCTAACCTATTTACAACTACCGGCATGTTGAATCTCTTTTTGTATGAACCCGCCAAAGCAGAGTCCGGCAAGTGTTTCAGATCTTGTATGGAAGCCAGTTGTTGTGGATTTGAAATGGCTACATCATAAGGGGAATAATTCATGTTTTGTCCAAATGTTTTGAAATAACCATCTTCTACAATCAACGTCGGGCAATCAATTACGTTTTTTGATTTTAATAGTTTGATAAAATCACCGGATACAATTTCATCTTCTACGCCATGAACCAAATAATCACAGCCACTTTCCACTGCAAGCCGGGCGGTAATTCTTTGTGTCGCATGAACAGCCACTTTCAAATGATGTTTATGGGCTTCCGCAATAATCGCTTTAACAACCGGTTGAAATTCTTTTGCACTTGTTTCAACACTATCTTTATTTGGACTAACGATATACCAGATCTTTATAAAATCAGGATGATAGGGCAATTCCGACTGCACACCTTTTATACCATCTTCCGGTGTTTTTACCAAAAGAAAAGGTTCTTCATTTTTTAGATTCTTAAAAACTGTGGGTTCATAAGAAGTAAGCAGCGGCCCTGTCATAAAAATTTCCGGGGCATAAGCTTTATTTTCAAACGAATCTCTTTGTTGCAAAAAATGAAAATTGCTTCCTACATCTATTACCGAAGTAATACCGGATTTTACATAACGCCGCAAAAAATCTTCCATATGATTATGAACCCAATCTATTTCCTCTTGATAAGGATGATATTTCCGAAGATCAATTGCATCGGGTCTTGTATATAAACCGCCACTCTGAAAAAAATGTACATGTGCGTCTGTCAATCCCGGCATCAGGTATTTTCCTTTACCATCAATAACCGTAGTGCCTGCCGGAATTTTTATTTTTCCGGAAGATTGAATATTTGAGATAATGCCGTTATTGATCTCTACCGTTTGTGCAGGGATCAGTTTTTGATTTACCACATCTACAATCGTTACGTTGGAGATATATATCTGGCAAAATGCAGATAGGGCAAAGCAGTTAACCAGGAACAGAAGAGCGAGCCTTAATTTGATCATAACAGTATGTGTTGATGAGTAAAGAAAATTTTAAAGGATCAATTTACGATTATTTGTAACAGAATCAAACATCTGATTGCTGAGTATTTGGAAAAATATTCGACAAAGGTGACCTCACAAAGTAACATGTGCAGCCAAAGCGGTCAGCTGCGCGAGTGATACGCTGCTGTTGCGTAGAAGGAATTCGAAAGGAATGGATGTAAGCTGTTGGCGCGTATGCCAGCAGCAGTGAGACCTCAACAGCAGCAGGCGGGATTTAATTAAACCAAACCGCATAGCCCTTTCTTCTGAGATCCCAGGCAAGTTTTGCCTCCATCTTTAGCGCTTCTTCCCGCGTCATTTGTTTTATGTTTATGTGATTGTACAGACTGGGACGCAAATAGATGCCGTACTTTTCGACAATATTGGCAGATATCTTATAACCTTTCTTATTTGTATACCCGGTCTTATGTTGCCTGAACCGTTCCGCCGGCGTCTTACTTGTCATACCCACATAAAGACACTCAAGCACTCCATTAAACTGCGGATTGGCGGTCCTGAATTTTATGTTTTCAGTAAACACTTTTTTGGATAGTTCAACGACGTAGACCTGGTATACTGATCTGGGCACTCTTATTTTTCTTTGTACAAAGTAAAGCCTTCAAATCCTGAAAATAAAGAGCGTCAAACATTTTATGCTGACGATTTTTTTGAAATTAATATACTGGATTTCAGTAAGGCATGTGCAGGGAAACTTACCTACTCGTCATCCTTCGACAACCAAAATAAAAATCCCGTACATTTATTGCTTTGCTGGATTTTTAATATCTGTGCGGGACATAAATATGTTTTTAGTTGCTCAATGAGAAATTCCGCCGTTTCCTGCCGGATTACAGGATGCCGATGTTTTGACTGATTTTTAAAATCCTTTAAAACCTTAAGAGAAAAATAATTGAGTGGATGAGTTGTATGATAGTTTGATGAGTCGCAGGTTCGCAAAGCGCGGAAAAACCGGGGAAGAAAAAATAGAAAAAGGAAAGAGTTTTTTAGAGGTGTGGCACCTTTTTGAAAAGGTGTCACCTCTAAAGTGGAATCGGCCACGCTACTATAACTGCAATTATTGTATAACGCTAAATACTTCTCATTTTTTCTTTATTTCATATTCACCAGAGGGGTCTTTTTGCTTCATAGCCGTAACTTTTCCGTTTTGCATAATGAATTCCATTGTCATATCTGCAAACTCTTTTGTATGAAATAACCTTGGTTTATAAGGAATAAGTTCAATGGCGGGTTGACCTGGAACAGTAACGAAAAGCTTGTTTTCATTTTTCAATTCAACGGTGATAATAGTTCCCGCTATTTCATATTTGCCCGTGTATTGGGAAAGCGTGGTTGAATCACTCAACGACCGGTCTGGTTTTTTTGTAAAAGTAGCCTCGCTTTGATCCAAAGAAATTGTAAAACTGCCAATGTCACCCTGTGGATTTGTGCGAAAGTTTAATGAATATTGTCCATCTTCTTCATCATTTGGCGTGTCAAAACGGTCGTAGTGAAAATGATAAAGAGGGAGAGAAATACGGTGCAACGTGAACTGTAAAGCTGTATCCTTTTGAGTTATTTTAATTATTCCATAAGCATCATTTTCATATTCACCCGC
>JAHEZB010000480.1:0-1494 GCA_023251285.1 Chitinophagaceae bacterium
ATTTCCTTAAGAAGAGGATTGGTGGTATTTCAATTTATCATTGCGCAGGCATTAATTATCGGAACACTCATCATTGTAAAGCAGATGGACTATTTTATGAATCGGCCGCTGGGTTTCGATAAAGATGGGATTGTAAATGTGCCTTTCCGCCCGGATAGTACCGGAGATAGACTGACAAATTATTTAAAGCAGCAGTTATTATCAAAAGGTGTGCAGACAGTGAGCTTCAATTCTAACTCGCCGATAGAAGATAACAATAATGTTTTTACCAGCTTCAAATTTGACAACGCTATAAAGGATGAACATTTTCAGGCTATAACAAAATTCGCTGACAATGATTATGTGCCGGCTTACAAATTAAAGCTGGTAGCCGGAAGAAATTTGCAACCTTCTGGTTACACAAGAGAATTTTTGGTGAATGAATCACTTGTGAAAAGTTTAGGACTAAAAAAACCGGAAGACATAATTGGGAAAGAAATAAGCATAATGGGTGGACTTATAAAATGTCCGGTTGTCGGTGTATTAAAAGATTTTAATGACAGGTCTTTACGGCAGAGTGTTTCACCATTACTTATAGCTACAAACAGCACCATGTATCGCCAGGCTTCTATAAAAATAGCGGCCACAAACATTGTTTCCACTATGCAATCAATCAAAAGAATCTGGGAACAAACATTTCCCAATTATGTTTACGAGTACAGATTCTTGGATGATAAAATTGCCGGTTTTTATAAACAGGAAATCCAGCTATCGCAGTTGTATAAAATTTTTGCAGCCATCGCGATATTCCTTAGCTGTCTTGGCTTGTACGGTTTAGTGTCATTCATGGCGGTGCAGCGGATAAAAGAAGTGGGCATTCGAAAAGTACTTGGTGCATCTGCCGCTAATATCGTGTATTTGTTTTCAAAAGAATTTATCCTGCTTATTGCGATTGCTTTTGCAATTGCTACACCGGTTGCCTGGTATTTTATGCATCAATGGTTAGAGGATTATGCTTATCATATTCATGTGAGCTGGGTGATATTTTTTGTAAGCGGAATTATTGCTATTGTTATTGCACTTGCAACGATCAGCTTCCAGGCAATAAAAGCAGCGATGGCCAATCCGGTGAAGAGTTTGAGAACGGAATAATGTGAAAATATGAAAATGAAATGCAGGCAATATCTTTTTCTGTTTTGAAAAAAATTAAATGATGTTTCAAAAATTATTTAAAAAATTAGCGGGAGTTAAAATTCGAATTCCACGAAATGGATGCAATTCCAATAAATCTTTGTCTCCGGTAATGATGCAGGAAGCATTTGCTTCAACTGCTAATTCAAGAAATTTGTTGTCTTTAGGATCGCGGCAGTCGGTAATGATTTCAGGAGGAGAGAAGACACGAAGTTGTGTTGCTACTAAATTAATTATAACAGATCTCTCTTCATCTGATGTAAAATATTTATTAAATTTTGGGCGGAATAATACTTCAATATATTCTTCAAAAACTTTCTCAGA
>JAHEZB010000480.1:1504-3216 GCA_023251285.1 Chitinophagaceae bacterium
CCTAATCTCACAGCCTTGTTAAAAGCTTGCCGCAATGACGATTTTGGTAAAATTGAAACGCTTAATAAACAATTGGTATCAAAAACGAAAGTATTAATCATCAGAATTCAAAATTTCATTTACTTTTTCTTCTGTAAGGCCGCGTTTGGCAAGACTTTCTCCTATTTCATCAAGAGCGGCCATAAAATCATCATTTTTAAATTTTTTACTTATAAAATCAACGTCTTTCTCAAACTTTTCGGTAATTACTTTTTTAAATTTAGAGGAAGTTGTTCGCCATTTTTTTGCGGTGGAATCATCCACTTCAATTATTATTTGTTCCATAATTATCAATTTTATCGCTGTTCAAATTTACAATAATTTACCAGGTAAAAAGATTTACAATGTTTAAAAATTATTTCAAAATTGCTTTCCGGAATCTCGCAAAGCACAAGACTTTTTCCTTCATAAACATTGCCGGATTATCCATCGGTATTTCCGTTTGTTTTATCATCATGCTTTATGTTCAGGATGAATTAAGCTTTGATCGTTTCAATAAAAATGCTGACCGGATTGTACGTGTTGTTTTTAACGCAGACATTAACGGTGGAAAAATCTTTGAAGCCAATGTGATGCCACCTGTTGCGTCGGCGATGAAGAATGATTATCCTGAAGTGCAGGATGCAACGAGATTGCAAGTTGCCGGTACGCCAAAAATTGTTTACAAAGACAAAACATTTAAGAATGATGAGCTTGCTTTTGTTGATCCAAACTTCTTCACCATTTTTACCTTGCCTCTGCTGGAAGGCGATGCAACAACGGCTTTGCAACAACCAAACTCCGTTATTATTTCCAAAGAAGTAGCAAAAAAATATTTTGGGAATGAAGATCCTCTTAATAAAACATTAAGCTTTCCCGACAATCATGCGGTTTTTAAAGTAACTGGTTTGATCGATAAAGTTCCTGCTAATTCCCATTTCCATTTTGACCTTTTTGCTTCGATGACCGGGCTGAATGAGGCGAAATCTGATTCATGGATGGGATCTAATTTCTTCACTTATCTCTTATTAAAACCGGGTTATGATTACAAAAACTTAGAAGCAAAGCTCCCCGGAATGGTGAAGAAATATATGGGGCCGCAGATTCAGCAAAGTATGGGCATCAGCTTAGATCAGTTTATAACAAAAGGAAATCAGTTGGGATTTGCCTTGCAGCCACTCACTTCTATCCATTTGTATTCACATTCCAATTACGAATTAACTCCTTCAGGCAATGCCATGTATGTTTATATTTTCGGGGCAATCGCTATTTTTATGTTGCTCATTGCGTGTATTAATTTTATCAATCTTTCAACAGCAAGCGCTTCCAAACGCGCTAAAGAAGTAGGCGTCAGAAAAGTAATTGGTTCCGGCAAAATCCAGCTCATCAAACAATTTTTAACTGAATCTTCATTGCTTGTTTTTATTGCGCTCGTCATTTCATTGTTCATCATTAAACTCGCATTGCCTGAGTTCAATAATATTTCGGGCAAAAATTTAATCTTTGATTTTAATGTAAAAATACTTTTGTCCTTCGTTGCCTTAGGAATCGCTGTAAGTCTTATTGCTGGTATGTATCCGGCGTTTTTTCTTTCGTCATTCAAACCGATATCTGTATTGAAAGGGAAAGTTACCGGCAATAACAAAACGTTCGGATTGCGAAGTAGCCTGGTAATTTTTCAATTTTTTATTTCG
>JAHEZB010000481.1 GCA_023251285.1 Chitinophagaceae bacterium
TATTGCCTGACAACTAAAGGGAATAATAATGCACGGGTAATAAAAGTTTCTCTTCCTGATCCTGATCTATCGAATGCGCCGGAAATAGCGTCAGGAGACAAGAACTGGACTGTGACAGATTTAATTGAGGCTAAAGATTATCTGATTATCCGCATGATTAAAAATGGCGTGGAAAATAAGAACATGCGTTATGATTTCGCAACAGGTAAATTGGAAGAAATAAACCTTCCGGTTCATGGGACTGTGGTCATTCTACCATATAGTGCGTTTACGAATAAAAGCGCAATTTTGAACACGAGCTGGACTGAACCGTTTAATTTTTACGAATACAATGTTACCGAAGATAAATTTTCAAAAGGCTCATTCTATGTACCAGCTGATTATCCGGGAATCGAAAACATCGAAGCGAAAGAAGTAGAAGTGCCTTCTTACGATGGAACTATGGTTCCGCTTAGTATTTTTTACGATAAAACCACATTAAAAAATGATGGAACAAATATTTGTATGCTCCAGGGTTACGGTGCGTATGGAATGTCTTATCCTCCTGTATTTGATCCGATGAAATTACCGTTGTTAAGGCGAGGTGTAGTCTTTGCGTGGGCGCATGTCCGCGGCGGAGGTGAAAAAGGAGAAGCATGGCATTTGGCTGGTTTCAAAAATACTAAACCAAATACATGGAAAGATTTTAATGCCTGCGCGGAATATTTGATCAATAACAAATTTACATCTAGCAAAAAACTGGGATGTTGGAGTGCAAGCGCCGGCGGTATTTTAATAGGAAGAGCGATTACAGAACGGCCGGATCTATATAAAGTAGCCATTCCAGAAGTTGGATGTCTAAATCCTTTACGCCAGGAAACTACGCCGAATGGGCCGGTAAATGCTCCTGAATTTGGAACTGTAAAAGATTCGTTGGAATTTGAAGGCCTTTTGCAAATGGATGCCTTTCATCACATTAAGCCTGACGTTTCTTATCCTGCAATGCTTATCACCACTGGTTTTAATGATCCAAGAGTTACGAGTTGGGAACCCGGTAAATTTGCCGCTGCGATGCAATCGATTAATAACTCTACTACTCCCACATTGCTTTTTGTAAATTATAAAAGTGGCCATTTTGGAGGAAGCACTTTGAACGAACAATTCGCGGAACAAGCGATGAGAAATGCATTTTTGTTATGGCAATGCGGCGATCCGGAATTTCAAACAAAGGATGAGAATACCTCGATGTCAGAAGAAATGTGGTATGACAATTTTAAAGAAAAGCATTTAAGAGCGCGTAAATAAGTGGTCTAAATATATTTTAAAGCATTCTTTGAATTCTACTCCGTAACAACTTCATTCCAAAAAATCATCCAGTTTTCTCTTCTCTTTCTTCGTTGGCCGGCCTTGTTTGCTTTGTCTTTTTCCGGTGTTGAAAATAAAGGCGCTTGACTGTGTTTTATCCACTATTTCTTTTGGTGAAAGATCGAGGTAATGTTTGATTGCATCTTCATATTTCAATCGATTGTGCAACAAAGAAACAACTTCTATAATCCATTTTTTATTTTCCGTTTTTATTTCATACTGATCGCCCAAAGCCACTGTTTTAGCTGGTTTCACGTTTACTCCTTTGCTTTTTACTTTTCCGGAATTACATGCATCTGCGGCGAGGTTTCTTGTTTTAAAAATCCTGATTGCCCATAAATATTTATCGATTCTTAGTTTTTCTTTTTCTGCCATCAAACAAATTTATCCCATTTATATAAAAGGCAAGGTAAGGTAATTGCGTTTCTGTATTTTTACCGGAAATATAATTTGTATGCACTTAAAGCCTGTACGTTTTTTTATCATCATTATTTTTTCACTTTGCACTTTTACTTCCTTTTCTCAATTCAGGCCAAAACAAATCAACTGGACACCTGATGGAAACGCTACATTATCAATCAAGGAAGGAAATATTGTAAAAACAGATCTAAAAACAAACAACCAAACTATTCTGGTTAAGAAAGAACAACTGATTCCCGCCGGCTATGAAGAACCTTTGAAATTTAATATTTACAGTTTCTCACCGGATTATAAGATGCTGCTGATCTTTACCAACACAGCAAGAGTTTGGCGCTATCATACAAGAGGAGATTACTGGGTTTTGGATATTGCTTCCAATAAATTAACGCAACTTGGAAAAACGCTTCCTTCCCAATCTTTGATGTTTGCGAAAATTTCTCCTGATGGAAAACAAGCTGCTTATGTCAGTGAACATAATTTGTATGTGGAAGATCTTGCAACAAATAAAATAAAACCGCTAACGGTTACGGGTACACGAAAATTTATCAACGGAACTTTTGATTGGGTCTATGAAGAAGAATTTGGTTGCAGGGATGGTTTCCGCTGGAGTCCGGACAGTAAAAAAATTGCTTTTTGGCAGGTAGATGCAACAAAAATCCGCGATTATTATATGTTGAATACAACTGATTCTGTCTACTCACATGTAATTCCTGTTGAATATCCAAAAGTAGGCTGGCCGCCGTCTCCAGTAAAAATTGGTGTTGTTACAGTGGATAACGATGACATCAAATGGATGGACGTTCCCGGCGACCCGCAGGAGCATTATATTCCGCGAATGGAATGGGCGGATAATTCTTCGCAGGTTGTTTTGCAACAACTGAACAGGAAACAAAATGAAAGCAAACTTTTTTATTGTGATGTCAATACCGGTGCTGCAAAAAATTTTTATACAGAAGATGATAAAGCGTTTATTGACATCAAATCGAGATGGAACGATGACGATCCTATCGGTTGGGATTGGTTAAATGGTGGCAAACAATTTTTGTGGGTTACAGAAAAAGATGGCTGGCGTCATATTTATCTGCTTGATGGAGCTGGCAAAGAAACGCTTGTTACCAAAGGTGATTACGATATTGATAACATCAGATGCATTGACGAAAAAAATGGTTATGTTTATTTTATGGCTTCGCCAAATAATGCCACACAGCTTTATTTATTTCGCACCAAATTAAATGGCAAAGGAAAGCTGGAACCTTTGTCACCAGCAAATCTTGTGGGAACACATAATTACAATATTTCCCCTTTTGCCAAATATGCATTTCATACTTTTTCGAATTATAAAACATTTCCCGCTTCAGAATGGATCACTTTACCAGATGGAAAGCCATTGAATGAAGACAAGAGCATTGCAAAAAATATGAAGGTGAGTGAAAACAGTAATGTT
>JAHEZB010000482.1 GCA_023251285.1 Chitinophagaceae bacterium
AATTGGCGAAAATTCCGATAATGCTTATTATTGGAGAGAAAGAAGTAAATGAAGAAAAAGTATCGGTACGCAGGCAGGGCAAAGGTGACGAAGGAACAAAAACATTACATGAAGTGATTGAGAATATTAAAGAAGAAGTGAAGAATAAGACGCAGATTTAATTAATGAATTATTCAATTATTTTGAGTGCCAATAAATAAAAATGAAATTTGATTAATGACAACAACACAATCTTTTCGCATTTATGAGGTTTTACAACGTCATTTCAAAAATAGTGATGATGCAAAGGTTGTTGTGCAGGAAATAGAACAAATAATAGAAACAAAGATTGATAACAAATCAAATGTTCTTGCTACAAAAGGAGATATATCCTCCATTAAACAAGATGTGTTTTCATTGAAAGAAGAGATTCTTAATCTACGGATTGATATGGAAAAAAGGTTCTACAATAATGTTTTATGGGTTGTAGGAACAGGTATTGGAATCACAGGACTCGTACTTTCCATTATTAAAGTATTTTTAATCAAATAATAAAAAAAATTTATAACCTAAAATCAATTAATGGCATTTCCACCAAGACCGCCGAGAGGCGCATTTAATCCACGTTTTAAAAAAGAACAACAACAGGAACACCGTACAAACCAAATGATAAGAGTACCGCAGGTACGATTAGTTGGCGATAACGTAGAAGTTGGAATTTATTCTACAGCAGAAGCACAACGAATTGCAAATGATCAGGGACTTGACCTGGTAGAAATTTCACCACAAGCAGATCCACCCGTTTGTAAAGTGATAGATTACAACAAGTTTCTTTACGAAAAAAAGAAGCGTGAAAAGGATATGAAGGCTAAGAGCAAAGTGTCTGAAGTAAAAGAAATCCGCTTTACCCCAAATACCGATGATCATGATTTTGATTTTAAATCAAAACATGCAGAAAACTTCTTGAAAGACGGCAATAAAGTAAAAGCTTATGTTCAGTTTAAAGGACGGGCGATTATGTTTAAAGAACGAGGCGAGTTATTACTATTAAAATTTGCTGAAAGGCTTGTAGAGGTAGGCACTTTAGAAAGCATGCCCAAATTAGAAGGGAAAAGAATGTTTGCAATTTTTGCACCAAAAAGCCAGAAGAAAAAATAAGATATTTGAATCAATTATTAAAACAGGAATCTTACGTATTTGTTCATTTGCTGGCAGCAAATAACTTTTTATTTGTTTCAGAAATTAAAAAATTCAATACCCATTAACAAGAAGATTCGCGTACATTTTGGCATATAGATCCAGAATTTTTATTCGTGACAATTTGCCAAATAGTTGGTAAATCCCTTAATGAAAGGCAGACTTAATCCTTATTTTAATTGCAGCTTTCCGAATATTGTAAGTTTAATTACTTGATTTATGCGTATTATTACGATTCATTAAATTTGGTAATTATTCTGTATGATATACCATAATTAATGTAGATTTTTGCAATGTTTTATTATTAAAAATTCATTATTAAACTATGAAACCAGAAACAGAAGGCGTTATTAATGTGATGATTGTGGATGATCATGTACTTTACAGAGCCGGTGTTAAAACTGCACTTTCTTCCAAAAAAGATATTAAAGTAATAGCTGAAGCGGATAATGGCGCGCACCTATTGAACATGCTAAAAGGCATTCAGCCTGATGTGATTTTACTGGATATACAAATGCCCATTATGGATGGTATTACTACTTTACCTGAAGTAAAAAAATTATACCCCGGCATAAAGATTGTCATGCTTACTTTACTTGACGACCAAAGTGTAATTACGAAATTAATGGAACTCGGCGCTAACAGCTACCTCGTAAAAACATCAGATGCAGAAGTAATTTATGAGGCGATCAAAACCTGTCACCAGCAGGAGTTTTATTTTAATTCTCTCACAAACAAGGCACTTTTAAACAACCTTCGTCAAAAAAACATGTCATCTCCATTTAAAACTAACCATGATGACGCTGTGCTGACTGAAAAAGAAATTACCATTTTGCGGTTAATGTGTGAAGAAAAAAGCACTCGTGAAATTGCTGAAGCGGTGGATCTCAGTCCACGTACGATTGAAGCTATTCGAGATAAACTAAAAACTAAAACCGGTACAAAAAGCACAGCAGGCCTGATAATGTTTGCTGTAAAAAATAACCTGCTCGATCAGGAAATTTAACTCGTTTTACTCAAATCATCCATCTACTTTTGCTCATTCATTTTTCTATTATGGATGAGCTTTTCTTTATCTACAATAACCAGTTTTTTCATCAACATCAAACTGTGACGACGGTTGATAACCGCGGGCTGCGTTATGGAGATGGATTATTTGAAACAATCCGTTTGCATCAGGGAAAAATTCTGAATGAAGGTTTTCATTTCGAACGATTTTTTAATGGAATGAAAGTGCTGGAATTTGATATACCTGAAAATTTTTCAACGGTTTTTTTTCACCACGCAATTAAAGACCTTTTGCACACAAATTCTATTGAAGAAAATGCAAGGATCAGGCTTATGGTTTTTCGAAGTGATGGAAATATTTTTGACACCCAAAAGAATTTTCCGAATTATATTATTGAAGCATCGGCACTTCCAAAGCAGCTTGAGTTGAATGAAACTGGATTATTGGTTGATATTTTTCCAACTGCAAAAAAAAGCTGTGATATTTATTCGAACTTGAAATCAAATAATTACCTCCTTCCAGTAATGGGTGCACGGTTTGCAAAAAAAAATGAATTGAATGATGTGATTTTATTAAATGCTTTTGGAAGAATTTGTGAATCAGCGATTGCAAATATTTTTATCATCAAAAATAATAAAATCTACACGCCGCCATTATCTGAAGGTTGTGTGGCAGGAACGATGCGGCGTTGGATGTTGGAAAAATTTTCTTTAAAGAAATATTCAGTTCTTGAAAAGAAACTTTCTGTTGATAGTATATTAGATGCTGATGAACTTTTTCTTACAAACTCAATTCATGCTGTAAGATGGGTACAAAAATTCCACGGGAAAACCTACAGCAACGAAAAAGTAAAGGAAATTTTTAAAAGTATTATTCAGAATATTTAATTGGGAAATACTCTTCTTTTACAAAAATATCCTCTTCCGAAAAACCGCCACTGATGAGCTTTTGAGACGTATTTTCATAAATATTGATCAAGTTTTGAACGGCATTCCGTCCTTCTTTTCCCAGATTGATCGAAT
>JAHEZB010000483.1 GCA_023251285.1 Chitinophagaceae bacterium
TCTTCCTACTCTGTATGCAAATATTGCCAAATGTTACCAGGACCTGCATGAACATGTCAAAGCAAAAGAATATTCCGACCTGGCAATTGCTAGGAGGTACCATCCTTCTGATAAAGGCCCGTTTTATCATGGAACGAAAGCGGATATGGAGGTTGATGATCTACTGACAGCAGGAGGCAATTCTAATTACAAATCTGAACTTAAAATGAACCACATTTATTTCACTGCATTGGTTAACGGCGCCGGACTTGCTGCAGAATTAGCAAAAGGAAACGGCGAACCAAAAGTTTATATAGTTCAACCGACAGGAAGCTTTGAAAACGATCCAAATGTTACAGACAAAAAATTTCCCGGAAATCCGACACGTTCATACCGCAGCAAAGACCCCCTGAAGATCATCGGTGAAGTAACAGATTGGGTGAGACTAACGCCGCAGGAACTTCAAAGCTGGCAAGAAAAACTGGAGAATAACAAAGGGGAAATTATAAATTAATGTGCAGCATACCGGGCAGCAGTTTGAAAAGAAAGCTGCTTTTGCAAACCTGTATGGAAACTTTTACGACGTGGCATTTTTCCATTTTTTATTTTTTTCTTTTGAAATCTCAATATTTCCTTTAATTTTATCCTTGCGTTATTGAGAAAGTAAATGAGGAACTGAAACTAAATAAAATCAGGGATTTTTTGAATCCTATATAAAATCGCTGCTGATCTAAAAAACACCGTCCGGGAATTGTAACTATTTTTTAAACAATACTTATTCATTATGAAGAAGGTTTTACTTACCCTTTTGATTGTTGTCGTTTTGGTAGTCGTTGTTGCTGCCTCTTATGTAAAATTCGCATTACCAAGTGTAGGAAACCCTCCTGACCTTCACGTCGCTCTTACACCGGAACGGGTACAACATGGCGAGTATCTCGCCAATCATGTTACTCTTTGTATGGATTGCCATTCTACCCGTGATTGGAAAAAATTCTCCGGCCCAATGATTCCGGGAACGAATGGAAAAGGCGGCGAATTGTTTGATCAAAAAATGGGCTTTCCGGGTACGTTCTATTCAAAGAACATCACTCCCGCCAATATTAAGGGCTGGACTGATGGAGAAATTTTCAGGGCAATTACCACCGGTGTTGACAAAGACGGTAATGCACTTTTTCCGGTAATGCCTTACCATTATTATGGACATATGGACAAGGAAGACATTTATGACATCATTGCTTATATCAGAACATTGCCACCGATTGAAAATAAAACACCGGATCATAATGTTGATTTTCCTATGAATTTTATCCTGAACACCATTCCTGTAAAACCTTCTTTTGTTACAAAACCGGCAAAATCTGATACGCTCAACTACGGTGCCTACCTGGTCAATTCTGCTGCCTGTATGGAATGCCACACACAGGTAAACAAAGGGCAGGTCATCCCTGAGCTAGCTTATGCCGGCGGACGCGTGTTCAAAATGCCTTATGGAGAAGTGCATTCTGCCAATCTTACTCCTGATAAAGAAACAGGGATAGGCAACTGGACTGCCGATCAATTTGTAACAAGGTTTAAAACATACTCAAATCCCGCCAATGTTCCTGAAATGGGTGCCAAAGACATAAATACCGTCATGCCGTGGACGATGTTTGCAGGAATGGATACTTCAGACCTCCGTTCAATTTATGCTTATCTGCAAACACTGAAACCCATCAAAAATCATGTCGATCATTTTGTAGCGGTTACAGAGCAAAAGAAATAATACGGCTCCTTTATAACTTTTGGTTATTATTTTTTAAAAAGGGTGAGAAAACTGCTTCTCCCCTTTTTCCATTTTTAGATTTTAATATCTGTCAATTAAAATAATATCCTTTTTATTTAATAATGAATGTGGCTTATATGTAAATATAGATAGCATGATACCGACAGAAAAGCAGCCTCGCCTGTTTCGTATTAAGTTGGGTACAAAAACAGAAATCCCGGTTAAAAGTTCTTTTACCGGGATCACGAGAAGAATTAAACAGGAAAATAATAACTACAATTTGAACCCGATTGTAGCAACGATATTTCCTGCATTATTTTTTAAATAAGCCGGCACATTTGCTTTGTCTTGCAACACGTATGGATAATGAATGTCTTTGGCGATCGCATAAACATAGGTCAGATCCATAAAAAAGCCACGGTTCCTGTAACCGATCCCACCGCTCACTTTCATCACACTGGACGTTTCTCTTTGATAAGGATTGCCGTAATAAGCGCCACCAAGTCTTACCATAAAGGTGTTGAATTTCATTTCTCCGCCCAGGCGTGCATTGAAGGCGTTTTTATAAAGATTGTCCATTGTTTTATTCAATGAACTAAAATAAGTTGCTGCACTCTGATCATTGTTCACATCCCTGAACGACATCCCTTTATAATTCACATACTCAATATCTCCTGTAACAAACCCGTGCTGATTTTGCACATCTTCGGGATTTACCGCAAATAAATAAGAGCCACTCAATATCAATCTCATGGGAGTAGTGAGATTGTATTTTGTCTGCAATGGCTGCCCACTGCTGAAATCAGTATTGCTTTGATGCCATTTGCCTCTTCCTTCCAAATCGGTAATTATTTCGATTGTATAATCGTCGGTAAGCTGGTACCAGGTTGGCGTATGAATGGCAAGCCCGATCCTCGCTTGCTCGGCCGGTTTGTAAATGACCCCAAATTTTCCATTAACGCCAATACCTTTTGTAGTCAGCGTTTCATTTGCTTCAAAATTATTAAAGTCATTATTTGCGTTTCCCGAAGCATCACTTTCTTTGTAAGACGCATTGCGGTTGTATCTTAAAAAAGGAAAGGAAAGCGACCCGCCAAAATACCATTTGTCTTTTACGTTTAAGCCTGCACCAATGGAAGCATCAGTGATGCCGCCGGTGGTATTAATGGTATTTTCCTGTGTAAGATCCGTTGTAGGATTGGCGACCGTACTATATCCTGTTACTACGCTATCCGCATTATATACGGGATCGATCAGGTAAGTATTAAACGCAAGGCTGGCACCGTCAGGATAATTATTTGCAGCATCATTTGGATTCGATACCTTATCATTCGCCAGTTGTTCTAAATATTTTTCTGAAAAGGAAGAGTTGTTGTTTTTCCCTTTGTAATAAATATGGTTGTTGAAATCTGCTACCCTGTTCACCCCAAAGCCAATTGAAAAGTTTTTTACGCTGCCATTATT
>JAHEZB010000484.1 GCA_023251285.1 Chitinophagaceae bacterium
TCTTGTCGATCGAAGCAAAGGCTCCGCTTACAGCTTTGGATACCATTTATTATGATATGCGCAACCTGGCACAACGGACGTACCAACTTAGATTTGCGCCGGTAAATATGCAATCAGTCGGATTGCAGGCATTTTTGCTGGACAAGTTCCTGGATACTTCCACACCTTTAAGTCTTTCAGATAGTAGTTTTGTCAATATTACTATTACTGCCAATGGCGCATCATCTGCTGCAGATAGATTTAAAGTGGTGTTCAGGCAAATGGATGCATTGCCGGTTACATTTATTTCAATCAAAGCTTTTCAAAAAGACCCAAATATTCTGGTTCAATGGAATGTAGAAAATGAAAGCGGTATTCAACAATATGAAATACAGAAATCAGCAGATGGGATTAATTTTTCTGAAACCGGAATCGTTCCGGCTTTAAATAAAGGCGCAGCAAATTATGAATGGACAGATGAACAACCGTTTCAAGGAAATAATTATTATCGCATTCGCAGTGTGAGCCGCGATGGGAAATTCAATTATACACCGATAGTAAAAGTGCTGATTGGAAAAATAACCGGCAATATTTCTGTTTCTCCCAATCCGCTTACCGATGGCTTTATTCATCTGCAGTTTAAAAATCAATTACCGGGAATTTATACCAGTAGATTGTTTAATTCTTTGGGACAATTAATTTCATCAAATACGATTATAGTTGCAGAAATAAGCAGCGAACAATCCATTTCTATTAAGCATTTACCAAAAGGGATATACCAGTTGGAAATAGTGAAACCAACGGGAAATAATGAGTTTATAAAAATCATCAATTGATCCCCATTCTTTCAGTAAACGAAGAAATAAGCGGAATTTACATTACGTCTTTAAAGAGGATCTTTCATTAGTTTTTTGCAAAAAAGGCTTTATAAAATGCTTTTGCTTTCATGTACTTTTACAAACCTAAAATAAAAGACATGACTATTACCGATTTTTTTGAAAGAGATTTAGATAAATTAATTGAAGAAATCAATTTGTTTAAAAATGAAAATGATATCTGGAACACAAAGGAAGGCATTAATAACTCTGCAGGAAATTTGGTGATGCATCTTCTTGGAAACCTGAATCATTTTATTGGTAAAACGCTTGGCAAAACGGATTTTGAGCGTAAGCGTGATGAAGAATTTACGGTAAAAAATATTCCGCGTGAAAGATTAATTTCTGATTTGAATGAATTGAAAAAAACGATCAAAAGAACTTTGCCCGAATTATCAGAAGAAGATTTAAAAAGGGATTTTCCCTTACAGATCAGGGAGCAAACTTTTACGACGCAGAACATACTTACGTTTTTGCTTGCGCATGTGAATTATCATTTGGGACAGATAAATTATTTAAGAAGGATGATGTAGGATGAGACGCCGATAGCCGAAAATTTATATAATCTTCTGAAGGTTTAACGAATGAGACTTGACGACAACAGGAATTGCAATTATTTATTCGTTTCCTGTCCGCATTTATTTCTTTCGTGTAAATTCGTGTAATCCGTAGTTTCGGATGGTGGCAAAAACCGTTGCATGTTTTTCAAAAAAATCACTTTAACCGGGTATAAAAATTATCATTCAAAAACATTTGATTTTTCTAAAAGGATTGTGGGTATTTTCGGATTGAACGGAAAAGGCAAAACCAATCTTTTGGACGCGATAAATTATCTCTGTTTTACGAAAAGTTATTTTTCAAAATCAGAACAGATAAACGTTTGTTTTGGTGAAGATGGCTTTCGTCTCGAAGGAGAGATTTTAACTGAACATGAAAGAAACAAAAGCGAAAAAGTCGTTTGCATTTACCGCGCTTCACAAAAAAAAGAGTTTTATTTAGACGATGTATCTTATGAAAAGTTTTCTCACCATATTGGTAAGTTTCCGTGTGTTGTTATTGCCCCTGATGATATTGGAATGATCACCGGCGGAAGCGAAGAAAGACGCAAATTTTTTGATACACTCATTAGCCAGGTAGATGCGGAATATTTGCAACAGTTGATCATTTATAATAAAGTGCTGGCACAAAGAAATGGTTTTTTGAAAAATGAAGCACTTCGAAGCACATTTAATTTCGCACTGCTCGAAACTTTAGATGAGCAATTATTTGCTCCTGCAAATTATATTCATAAAACAAGAAAGCAATTTTCACAACAATTGTTTCCGTTAATTCAACAATTTTATAAAAATATTTCCGGCAATAATGAAGTAATAAATATCGAGTACAACAGCCTTCTGAATGAAAATAATTTTGCAGAATTATTGATTGCTTCCCGGCAGAAAGACCGGCTTACACAGCGCACGAACACCGGAATTCACAGAGATGATCTTATATTTTTATTGCAGGAAAATGTCTTCAAAACGATCGCTTCACAGGGACAACGAAAAAGTTTATTGTTTGCGTGCAAGTTGGCAGAATTTGAAATTTTTAAAAAAGTAAAAAATTCTGCACCCTTTTTATTATTGGATGATGTGTTTGAAAAATTAGATGAAAACCGCATTCAGAATTTATTGGAATATGTTTGCAAAGAAAACAACGGGCAGGTTTTTATCACCGATACTCATGCTGACCGTTTGGAGAAAGCGCTTGCTCAATTTGGAAATGAAATACAGATTATTGAGCTGCGGTAGGAGGCGGAAACCGGAAAGTGGATGATTTAAAAATAAATTATACTATTAAAATAATTACTGACAAAAATGGAAGTTTCAATTGGCGATGCCTTGAAAGAATTTTTGAAAAAAAGCAAGCTGAAAAATGGCGTGCAGGCGATGCAGGTAAAAGAAGCGTGGGAAAAAATTATGGGTAAAACGATTGCCAATTATACCGACAAAATAGAGATCATTAATACTACCCTATTTATTTCTACAAATATAGCTCCGTTAAAAAATGAATTGATCTATCAAAAAACAAAAATCATTGAAAGGGTAAATGAAGCGCTGGGCGAAAAAGTGATAAAGGAAGTGGTCATAAGATGAACTTTACACTGAATTTTATTTTCGTATAGGCTTTAACGTTATGTCGTTTTTTAAAAATAAAATTGTTGGTTATTTATTGTTTTGCTGTTAACGAATATAATTTATCGGAAAGGCAGTGACGTTTATAGTTTACTGTTATGATCGCTTAAATAGCAAAAAAAGAATCTGCGTTATTTGTTTATTTACTGTAATTATCTTCCCGATTAT
>JAHEZB010000485.1 GCA_023251285.1 Chitinophagaceae bacterium
TTGACCTTAATGGCATTTACCAGGAAAAAAATATTCTTACCGTTCTTGCAGCAGCAGAGATTTTGAAAAACTATTTTTCTTTAAAAGAAGAAAAAATAAAAAGCGCTTTATCAAATGTAAAGAAACTGACCGGGCTTTTTGGAAGATGGGATATTATTCAGCAAAACCCAACAGTAGCGCTGGATGTAGCGCATAATGAAGATGGAATAAAACAGCTTTTGAATCAAATCAATAAAAGTAAATTCAAAAATCTTCATATTATTTTTGGAATGGTAAAGGATAAAGACCCAAACAAAGTATTGGTGCAGTTTCCTAAAGATGCCAAATATTATTTTACGAAAGCGCATAATCCCCGTGCATTATCTGAAGAGGAATTAATAGAAAAAGCGCAGGAATATCAATTAAATGGAAATTCTTTTCCTGATGTAAACAAAGCATTGAAAACCGCATTGGCAAATGCTTCTGAAGAAGATCTGATTGTTGTTTGCGGAAGTGTTTTTGTGATAGCTGAAGTAGAAATTTAAAAAGCGTTGCTTTCACTAATTTTTTTAGTATTAATCAAAATATTATTATATTTATTGTTCTAAAAAAAATGAAATGAACATAAAGCTATTTGAAAGCAAACAAGTGCGAACTTGTTGGGATTCTGAAAAAGAAAAATGGTATTTCTCTGTCATTGATGTAATTGAAATTCTAACAGGAAGCAGTATCCCAAAGAGATATTGGAGTGATTTAAAAAAGAAACTAAAAGTAGAAGGTAGCCAGTTGTACGAAAAAATCGTACAACTGAAATTCACCGCAGCAGATGGCAAAAATTATGCAACAGATTGCCTTGATACACAAGAATTACTTAGAATGATTCAATCTATTCCATCACCAAAAGCAGAGCCTTTCAAACAATGGCTTGCAAAAGTAGGTTATGAACGAATGCAAGAAATAAGTGATCCGGAGCAAAGCCTGGAAAGAGCGCGGGAAAACTGGCAAAAGCTTGGGCGCAGTGAAAAGTGGATCCAACAAAGAATGACCGGCCAGGAAACGCGCAATAAACTAACGGATTACTGGAAGGAAAATGGGGTGGAACGATCAGACCAATTTGCATACCTGACGAATATTATTCACCATGAATGGTCCGGATTAACAGTAAAAGGACACAAAAATTTAAAAGGATTGCAATCCCAAAATTTGCGCGACCACATGAGTGAGGCGGAATTAATTTTTACGGCTCTTGCGGAATTATCTACAAGGCAAATTGCGGAAACTGAGGAAGCGAATGGTGTTCCGGAAAATGCCAACGCAGGAAAAAAAGGTGGCAAAATCGCTAAAGATGCGCGTGTTGCTTTAGAATTAAAAACAGGCAAAAAAGTAGTAACCGGAGAAAACTTTTTACCACCAGTAAAAGAACATAAAAAATTGAAATAAAAAATTTACAACATTCCCATTTCTCTAAGCGCATAAAAAATACAATTGTTATGCAATGATTGTTCAATTTTATTTTCCAAAAAAAGCGTTTTTAATTCTTCCAAAGTAATTTCTTCCACTTCCAGTTCTTCATTTTTATCCAGCTTCTGAACGCTGGTTTTAACGCCGCCCTGTGCTAGGAAAAGATAGGTAAAATTATCCAGCACACCAGGATTTCCAGCAATCTTACCCACATTAATAACCGAAGTAAATTCATAACCGGTTTCTTCTTTTAATTCTCTTTTTACTGCCTGCTCAGGTGTTTCACCTTTATCAATAAAACCGCCGGGAATTTCAAGAATTGTTTCACGGATCGGATGCCTGTATTGCCGTACCATCAACACTTTGCCTTCAGCGGTGACCGGCACCGCACAAACGGTTGCAGGCAATTCTACCACGAAATATGCATCAATAATTTTTCCATCAGGTGTTTCACATTTATCTTTCCGCGCAGTAAAATAGGGATGCCGGCATAAATATTCTGATGATAATATTTTCCATTTCATAGATTTTTCTTCTTTCATAATTTCTGTTTCTTTTCAAATATATTTTTAAAAAGTTTTCGCTCAAATGTAAAATATTTAGGAGCTCAAATACTTTTTTTAAAATTCAAAATGAAATCACATGAATTTTTTTTTCGAATAAGCCTTATAATTCTATCTTTAACGCCAAAAACTCACGGTCCCTTAATAATTTTGTTTGCCTGATATCATAAAATATAATGAAGAAGAATTAATTGCCTTACTGAAAAGCGGCGATGAATCTGCATTTTCCTATTTGTATGATAATTACTCAGCAGCTTTATATGGAGTTATCTTTAGAATCATTAATAATAATGAACTTGCAGAAGATGTTTTGCAGGAAGCATTTGTAAAAATCTGGAACAGTTTTCAAAGTTATGATGCAACGAAAGGAAGGCTTTTTACCTGGATGCTAAACATAGCCAGAAATCTTTCTATTGATACAATAAGGGGAAAAAGCTATAAAAAGCAAACGAAAATCCAAAACACTGAAAATGCCGTAATTAATGCGAGTGATAACAATAACGAAAGTGAGAGGTTTGACGCACTTGGCATAAGAAAACAGGTTACTCTTTTGAAAGAAGATCAGAAGCAGATCATTGATCTTGCTTACTTTGAGGGCTTTACCCAAAATGAAATTTCCCAAAAATTAGGTATTCCCCTGGGTACGGTGAAGACAAGAATGAGGGCTGCTATTTTTGAATTAAAAAAAATATTACAACCTTAAAATTGCATAAAGAAGAATTCATATCGTCCGGTTTACTTGAGCTTTACGCTATGCGTATTTCTTCGCCCGAAGAAACTCAAATAGTAGAAGCTACGCTGAAGCAATTTCCCGAATTGAAACAGGAATTGGAAGATATTGAACTATCTCTTGAAAAATATGCGCAGGTACACGCGATTGAGCCGCCAGCTTCAGCAAAAGAAAAAATAATGAGCCGCGTCTTTGCTGAAGGCGCCAAAGAGGAAAATAAAAATGCACCGGTAATTCCGATCAATAAGAAAACAGCAATTCCAATGTTTTATAAATGGATTGCTGCAGCGTCTATCATTTTATTAATCGGCAGCATGATCGTGAATTACAGCTATTATGAAAAATATCATGATACAAAACAGGAATTGATAACCGCTCAGCAAACGATTGAGCAACAGCAGAAATCGAACCAGGCGATGAGCCAGGATATGGATATAGTAACGAACAAATATGCTGAGCCT
>JAHEZB010000486.1 GCA_023251285.1 Chitinophagaceae bacterium
ACTGAACTGGATTGGAAATTACTTCAGTATGATCCGCATAGAAAGTTGCAACAATCCCTCGCTGATCTGAATAAATTATATACTTCTCAAAGTGCATTTTTTGATTATCAATTTGATCCGAAAGGTTTTGAATGGATTGATTTGAACCATCGGGACGTATGTGTGATGTCCTACATGCGCAAAGGCAAAATAAAGAAAGACAATATTCTCGTGATTTTCAACATGACCCCGGTTGAAAGATATGATTGGAAAATCCAGGTCTATGATAAAAGTGCGTGGGCTCAAATATTTTGCAGCGACGACGCGCAATATTGGGGAACCGGAAAATTTACGAACCAGGAAATAAAAACCACTCTGTTGGACAAAAAAAACAAATTGTATGAAATAAATCTGAACCTGCCGGCGTTAAGTGGTATCGTGCTTCAATAGCTTTTTTTAAATCAATAATTCCATGAAACGCTTTCTCATCTTTACTTTCATCAGCTTTATCGCTGTTGCTTCTTATTCACAAAATAAAGACAGCGCTCAATTTTATTTCAAAAAAGGCGTGGAGGAAAATACTGCAAAATTATATGCTGTGGCGGCAAAGGATTTTGATAAAGCAATACATTTCGATCCCGATTTTGTTGAAGCTTATATCGCCAATGGCAAAGCAAATCTTGCCATGCATGTGATTGGGAAAGCGCAGGAAAATTTTTCGAAAGCTTATGAATTGGATCCGAAAAATAGTGAAGTGATTTCGCAGTTGGCTACTTTAACCTTCAACAACAGCCAGTTTGAGAAGGCAATTGATTTAGCACAAAAATGCGTGAATTGTGACAATACTTCTTACATTCTTGGGATGAGCTATTACAATCTGCAGGATTATGGAAAAGCGGAAAAATATTTAAAAGCTGCTGTCGCTAAAGACGATAAAAATGCCGAAGCCGCTTACACGTTGGGCCATACTTACCTGGAATTGGAAAATGAAAAAAGCGCTATTGCTCAATATGAAAAAGCGGTTCAATTGGAACCGGCAAGAAGCCAATGGGCGTACGAACTGGGACTTATTTATTATAATCAGAATGATTTTAAAAATGCGTTGAAATATTTTGATTTGGCTGCAAACAATGGTTACAATAAAACCAATGACTTTTATGAGAATTACGGATTTGCGCAACTTTATGCCGGTGATTCGGAAAATGGGATCAAAACATTAAATGTGGTTATGGAAAGAAAACCGAATAATAAAGAATTGCTGAATAATATTGCTCACGCTCTTTACGAAACAAAAAAATATAACCAAGCACTTGTGTACTTTCAAAAACTTTTGGAACTAAATCCAAAAGAGGCACAATCATTATATATGTGTGGAATGGTTCTTCAAAAAACCGGGCAAAAAGAAAAAGGCCAAAAACTTTGCAACAATGCAATCGCTATTGATCCTTCTCTAAACAAATACCGTCAAAAAAATGAAATGCCGTCTGGGCTTTAATGTGCTAATATGCTGATGCCGGTACAGCAAACGAAGTAATAAGCAAAGTTTTTATTTCTTTTGAAAATCAGAAATTATCGGATCAATTCATCATCAAAACATTCACGCTTCTTTGTAGGATATTAAAAGCAATTTCAGCCATCAGGTTTTCTTTATCAAGTGTGGGATTTACTTCTGTAATTTCGAAGCAACAAATTTTCCTGTTTTGCATAAATTTACTGACCAAATCTTCCGCTTCTCTTTCACGTAACCCGTTATGTACGGGGGTTCCGGTGCCTTTTGAAATAGCACTATCAAGGCAATCGACATCAAAGCTTACATAGATATCGGTGCATTCTGTAAGAAATCTCAAAGCCGCTCTCACAACATTTTCCGGTCCTTTTCTTCTCAGTTCATTAGCGGTAATTACTTTCATTCCATATTTATCGATCAGGTTTTTTTCTTCTTTTTCATAATCACGCAGTGCGATGAACACAATGTCTTCCGGCAAAACTTTCGGATTGATATTGCCAACATTTTTTAATTGCTCCCATTCTTTTATTGTTTTTTCATCCGGATCGTGCATTTTACTTTCGCTATTGTCTTCGCCGATTGAAGCTGATAAAGGCATTCCGTGCATATTACCTGAGGGCGTGGTAAAGGGCGTATGAAGATCAGCATGCGCATCTATCCAGATAATGCCGAGGCGGCTATTTGGTTTTGCCAGTTTGATACCAGCAATTGTGCCACCAGCGGTACTGTGGTCGCCACTAATTACGACCGGAAAAAAATTGTTTTTAATCGTTTCTTTTACAGCTTTTGCAACGCGGTCATACATGGTCAACACACCAGTTATTCTTTTGGCGTAGGGAGATTGAATTGGTTCAAACAATAAGCGGTTTTCGGTTTCTACTTTTTCTGATGGAAAATGAACAAAAAAATTGCTCATAAAATCTAATGCAGCAATTTTGATTGCTTCTACGCCCAAACTTGCTCCACGCGTACCGGCGCCTATTTCGCTTGCAACTTCAATCAGTTTGATATTCTTCATAAATGATTTTAAAAGTGATCTTTCTTCACCAATCGTGTTTCATTTGCAATTTAAACTTTCTGATATTCATCTCAAAGTATACCTGATCTTTTTGCAGATGTGTGCACCTTTAAGCAGCAAACAAATAAATACCGGCATTTTATATTTGTCGTTATACAGTTTCAATGTCAAATAAAAAACCTGCAAGTTCTTTTGCAGGTTTATACTTAAATCCGGTAAATGCTTTTATTAAAATTGCTCCAATTTACTAAAGAAAAAATCTCCTTCGATTTGCGCATTTTCATCGCTATCGCTGCCGTGCACTGCGTTTTCACCAATTGATGCCGCATATAATTTTCTGATGGTTCCTTCTTCAGCCTGTGCCGGATTTGTGGCGCCGATCAGTTTCCTAAAATCTTCCACCGCATTTTCTTTTTCAAGAATGGCCGCAGTGATTGGTCCGCGGCTCATAAATTCTATGAGTTCTCCATAGAAAGGGCGTTCTTTATGCACTGCATAAAATTCACCGGCCTTTGCGGTAGAAAGATGCGTCATTTTCATGGCAACAATTCTGAAACCAGCTTCGTTGATCATCTTTAAAATCCCGCCTGTATTTCCCTTGGAAGTGGCGTCAGGCTTAATCATTGTAAAAGTTCTGTTGGTCATTTTTTTTATTTTGGCTGCGAAGGTAAAGTTTAGCACTGAATT
>JAHEZB010000487.1 GCA_023251285.1 Chitinophagaceae bacterium
ACTTCGTTTCGGATGCCTTTCATCACCGGTACAATAATTACGCGATCAACAGGTGTACGTCCCGGAATTAAAAAGTTTTTATGCCATGGCCTTCCCAGCAAAATAATTTCGGCGGCCGGGTATTTAGTACGGATGGCGTCAATAGCCGGAAGTGTTACTAAAAAATCTCCAAGAGCATTGGCACGTAATATGGCTATCTTTTTAATGTTTTTCAAAGTCTTCTGATAGAAAATTTATAATTAGATTGAAACAGTAAGGAACAACGAAAATTCAAAACGCGTGCCTTTTCAGTTGTTTTGAAATTCACAATAAAATCTCCCTATTGAAGGAGCGAAAAGAAAAAGAAAGTCTTTTTTGTTAGAAGTTTTGTAGAAGTAAATACACAATTTCAGACGTTAATTGAAAATAGATGAATGTTTTAAAACCCTTTTGTTTTTTTTACTTAAAAGAATAATGAAAAATGGATGAAAAAAATGAACTGATTGAAAGTATTTCAGGAAAAGCGGTCATCTTTGATATGGATGGCACCCTTGTTGACAGTACCAAAGCAGATTTTTTAGCCTGGCAAAAGTTGTTTTCTTATTACAATAAACAACTGACCTTTTCAGATTATGTTCCGCTGTTGGGGATGAAGAGTTCGCAGGTAGTCAGGGATTTTCTTCCTGTAAATACTGAAGAAGAGGTGCAATTTGCGTTAACGAAAAAACTTGCTTTTTTTCATGCGATCATTTCTGAAAATGGCATTTATCCGGTTCCGTTTGCAGATGTTTTCTTAAAACAAATAAGGCAATATAATGTTCCTCTTGCACTGGCGACCAGTTCGCGCCGGGTAAAGATGGAAATGGTGATGGAGAAACTAAACCTGCTTATTTATTTTGATACGGTGGTAACAGGAGGCGATGTAAAAAATGGAAAACCATCTCCTGACATTTTCTTGCTGGCGGCAGAAAAATTAAACGTGCTGCCGCAAGATTGTATTGTATTTGAAGACGCAGCAAACGGCGTGAAAGCTGCAAAAAATGCAGGAATGAGATGTGTTGCACTTTCTTCTCATCAAACGATTGAGTCGCTACAGGAAGCCGATTTGGTAATCGATACTTTTGAAAATTTAAGTTTTCCAAATATCTGTTTTCAATTAGAAAGAAAATGATTGATACAGCCGGGCACTGATTCATGCTGGCATAATTTTTATCTCTTTTATTTTTTTCATTTAAAAAAAACAATTGTATGCAATTAAAAAGTAAAGCCTTTGAAGATGGTGGAATGATTCCTGTAAAATTTACCTGTGAAGGGCCAAATGTAAGCCCGCCTTTGGAATTTATAGATGTTCCTGCAGAGGCAAAAAGCCTGGTATTAATGATCGAAGACCCGGATGCAGAAGCAAAACCGTGGGTTCATTGGATGGTATTTAATATTCCTCCGGATGCGAAAGGTTTTGAAGAAAATTCAATTGCGCCAGGTGCGCAGCAAGGTTTGTGTAATGGAAATACTTTGGGTTATGAAGGCCCATGTCCGCCGGAAAATGAACACACTTATGTTTTCAAACTATATGCGGTTGATAAAATGCTTGATACAAATCCTACTCCGGATAGAAAGAAAGTGCTGGAACAAATACATGGGCGTACAATAGATGAAGCCGTACTCGAAGGAAGATATGAGAAGCGAAATTTAGCCTGATCATAGAGATTCTTTATGCCTGATATGTGATTAATGCAAATAAGCTTTTGACTTATTTCTTGGTTTGCTGAATCAAAAACGGTGTTTGGAGGATTATAATTGACTTCTGAATAAATAATTTACTGTAATAAAGGTGGAGTTGAATAATTTCTGTCAAAACGTCGAAGGAAAGGTGTCAATTCCAGACGATTTTAATGAACCACTTGAGGGATCTTAAAGAGTACATCAATTAATGCAATGTTAATTAGACACTCAAATTGTTATTTCTATGGAGGATAATCCGGAAACTTAAGACATCAATACGAACGCTAATTCAAAATCCGGAACGTATAATGTTTGTAAGCCACTGAGGAAATTTCAATCAAATTAAAATTGGGTAAACTACCAGAATTTATTGTAGGTGCTGCAGAAGTAACGGGACAGCTTTTGCAGGACGGATTTACTATTTTGCCAACAACGAATGATTATATTTTCCGATTTCCATTTTCACATTTTCAAATCATTCCGTTCTCAAACTCTTCACCGGGTTTGCAATTGCTGCTTTAATCGCCTGGAAGCTAACAGTTGCCAAAGCAATAACTATTGCGGCAAAGCCTGCCACAACAAAAATCCACCAGCTGATACTTATTCTGTATGCAAAACCTTCCAGCCATTTAGTCATGGCCCAGTAAGATAATGGGAAGGCAATCAGGCACGCAATTGCAACTAATTTGATAAAATCTTTTGAAAGCATTTCTGTTACCTGGATTATGCTTGCTCCAAGTACTTTGCGGATACCAATCTCTTTCGTTCTTTGTTCCGCCGTGTAGGTAACCAATCCGAATAAGCCGAGACATGCAACTAAAATCGTGAGCACTGCAAAGATGTTTAGAATCGTTCCTGTTTTTGTTTCTGCAGAATAAGTTTTGTTGTAGAGGTCATCCATAAAAGCGAAAGTGAAAGGTTCACCGGTATTGAATGAATCCCATTTCTTTTTCATGGAAGAAAGCAAGCCCTGTATGTCCGCAGTTTTTACTTTAAATATCAAACCAAAATCCGGTTCAAGCGTCATCAGCAAGGGCGTAATGGGTTGATGCAACGATTGAAAATTAAAATCTTTTACTACCCCAATTATATGATAAGGAACATTGGTTCCCCTGCTGCTGTTTTCACGGATGATTATTTTCCCTATCGCGGTCGTATTGTTCCACCCAAAGGCTTTTGCGGCGGTTTCATTAATGATCATTCCTGTAGAATCAGTTGCAAAATCCTTTGAAAAATTTCTTCCGCTCGCGATCTTCATCTCAAACGTTGGAATATAATTTTCATCCACATGATATTCGGTTGTTCTCATGATCTCATTATCGCGTCCTTCGGGATAAGCGAGTGCATTTCCACCATTAGTTGGGCCGGCAGGTTTATATCCCGAAACAGTTGCATTTACAATTTGCGGATTCTGCAACATTTCCTGCTTATATACTTCTTCATTTTTCCCCAAAGCATACGAGTTAGGAATGGTCAGCAATT
>JAHEZB010000488.1 GCA_023251285.1 Chitinophagaceae bacterium
AGTACTTTTTCCGTGGTAGTACCAACGTTCAACCGCGCCCCACCATGTAGCAATCTCCCAACAGGCTTTTGCCGTCATTGCAATTCTTCCCGCTATTACGAGGCAGGGAGCAATCTCTCAGCAGGCTTTTGCCGTCATTGCGAGGCACGAAGCAATCTCCTCCTTCTATTCGTCATTGTGAGGCATGAAGCAATCTCACCAAAAAATGATTGCCACGAAAACATTGAACATTCACACGTCATTACGATTCTCTCCGTCATTTACTGTACTTTTTCCGTCGTAGTACCAACGTTCAACCCCCCCCGCCATGTAGCAATCTCCTAACAGGCCTTTGCCGTCATTGCGAGGCACGAAGCAATCTCCCATCCAGTGCGTCATTGCCAAACCTTCCGTCATTGCCAGGCACGAAGCAATCCCCCATTCTTTCCGTCATTGCGAGGCACGAAGCAATCTCATGATTGTCATCACCAGCCCCCCAAAAACATCTCCTCATATTCCCTCCTCACTTTCTCCACCTCCACCGCTTTTTGCGAATATTCAAAAGCCCCCCTCCCCCACAATTCCAATTCCACCGCATCCATGGCAGCAAAAAATTCAACCGCTTCAGTAATTTCAATGGTATAATCCGTGGAAACGTTTACTCCCGCTTTGGCCTCCTTCAAATCATTCCACGGAGTAAAATAACTCGTGATCACCGGCCGTCCCGCCGACAACGCCTCATAGATCGCATGACCAAAATTCTCACTTTTGCTCGGCGAAATAAATACATGTGCCTCAGACAGCGCACCTTTTATATCCTCCGGAAGAATTTCTTTATGATAATGAACCGTGATATTTTTCGGCAGCACTTTTATTTTTTCCTTACACGCATTCCAATATTCTTCATCTTTTATTGGCCCATATATATCGTACCCGATATTCGCACCCACCTTTTCCAATGCCTCCAAAACCAGCAATATATTTTTCATCGGACTGATGATGGCAATGGTAATTAATTTCAAATATCCCGGCTCTTTTTCCGGCAGCGGCAATATCCCTGTCTGGTTGGGAAAATTTCCCGCGATATATACCTTAGCAGGCTCTCCAAAATATTGCGTGATGTAATTCGCCTCATCCGCATCCGTAGCATGGAAAGCCACTTTATACTGGTATTCCAGCAATTTAAAAAGCCACAGGTACACTTTCTTTTTCCATTTCTTTTGCGCTAATGCACCGGGGTGCAACATACCCCTGGTAGAAACAATCTTTTTTGTTCCCTTGCAAAACATCAGCGGAACAATATTAAAATGCCATGAATAGATGCCGATGATATACAGCAGATCCGGTTTCAGCACCTCTACCTGCTTTACCAGGCTATCGCTGATCTTTTCCGGGCTGCAATACCAAACCTGTGTATGCTCATTAAAAGGCACCCACTTGTCCGTTTCCACATTTTCCAAAGCACTTCCATTAAGGTCGGTATCGCCACAGAAGATAAAATAGGTTACGCCTTCCTTAAATTCTTTTACCAGGTTGGCGATAGACTGAATGGGGCCTCCCGCACGGAACGCGGGAAGAAACCAGGGGATGGTTATGAATATTTTTTTAGAAAGCACCGGTATGAATTATTTATGAATGGGTAAAATTGAAATCCGGAATTGAATATTCGTTTGAACAGATTAAAACCTATTGATGTTGTGATCAACATATAACATTCGGGGCTTGTTATTTCTTCAACCGCCTATTCCGTTTTATTGCATGCTTTTTATCGTCTGCTCAGCCTTCTGCGAAGTTTCATTATGTCCTGCGTGTTATAAACAGTTCTAAAACGTTTGGCTTTCAAGCCGTCATAAAGTGGTTTGTCACCAGTCCAAAGACCACCTTTTAGATGGTGTGTCAGGGCAATAAAATCAGTATCGTCTATGTCAATGTTTCCAACCAAAATTTCCGCTTTTTCCCAATCCTTTTTTGGTATCAGTTCTTCATTGATAAATGTCAACTTAGTCAACATTTTATCATAGGATGTTTCCAACTCCAGGTCTGTAAGTTTAGAAACCTTTTTGAGCTTGTTCCAATGCTTGCGGATTTCAAACCGCATGTATTGGTTGCTGAAAAATTCAAAAATGTTTTCCGAATTGAAAATGAGGTCCCCTATTGTCCCTTGGGAATTGAGCAGGCAAGAGAAAATAATGTTGGTGTCAACGATTATTTTCTTCATCAATGAAGCGTTTACGGTTCTTTTTCCACCAACCTTTTTTTACGTCACTTGCAAATTTGTCAACCTGTTCCTGTGTGGCTTTTGAATTTGCTGTTGCTTCTTTATAGGTAAGGTAATCAACAAGTCGTTGTAGTCCAGTCGTGTCTACAGACGCAGGCAGGCGAATGATTACTTCTCTGGATGTTCTTTCTATCAGCATAACGTTTTCGATTAAGAATTAAAATTAATCGATTTTGTCGAATTTCCCGAATTGAAATTGTCAAACCAATGGCGTGCAACGCAATAGGTATCAGGTAATAATTTCTTTTAAATTTTTTTCAGAAAAGGAAATAAGATTTTCTGACTATCTGATAATATTTCCTTTTGCATGCCTTTTGAAATATAACTTAAAATAATTAGACACCAATTCGTGGTAATTGTTTTTTCTCCGGCTACTTGCAGAAATTTGTTTATTAAAAATGCCGGCTACCTTTTCAATTCCCATTATATTCAACAACCTTCGGATTGCCTGCTCATCACCATAATTAAGAATCGTTTCTACTAACTGATCTTCATCTATACTTGCTTTTTTATTTTGAGGTGTATACCAAAAGAGAGAACTGTAATCATTAATTAACTCTTGTATCGGTTTACTATTCATTTGGAACCGGTCTTTTTGTGTTTAAAGTTAGTGTTTTTCAACTGTCGTTTCCTTTAAATTCTTTTACCAGCTTGGCGACAGATTGTATCGGTCCTCCCGCGCGGAAGGCAGGAAGAAACCAGAGTGTGGAGATGAAGATTTTTTTCGAAGCCACAGAATAAAGGGATTTACATTTTGCAAAAGCACGAATCACAATATATTTGATTGCATCAGGCAGGAGAATTTTAAAATAATGTGGCGACAGTTTACACACTGTCCGGTTTCATGACTCATGCAGGGATTAACGCAAGTTTTGATGACGCAGGTATTTCACGAATAGTAACATGATGTTGAGAAAGTTTTTA
>JAHEZB010000489.1 GCA_023251285.1 Chitinophagaceae bacterium
ATCCTTGGAAAATATTTTGATATTCTTGGCATACGAACTTTCCCTTCTTTAAAAAACCGTAAAGAAGATTATTCGGAAAAGATACTTAATCAATTTGTGAAATATTGCGGAATTCCTGTGGTTAGTTTGGAAAGTGCCACGGTTCATCCTTTGCAAAGCCTTACCGATCTGATCACAATTTCTGAAAATCTTCCTTTAAAAAATAAAACAAGACCAAAAGTGGTTCTAACCTGGGCGCCTCATGTAAAGGCTTTGCCACAATGTGTTGCAAATAGTTTTTCAGAATGGGTTAATGCATGGGGACAAGTAGAATTCTTAATTGCAAATCCACCCGGATATGATCTTGATAAGAAATTTACTGATGGAGCAACGATTGTTTATGACCAGGATGAAGCATTAACTAATGCAGATTTTGTGTATGTAAAAAACTGGAGCAGCTTTGAAGATTACGGAAAAGTTCTTCCGGTGGAAAAAGATTGGTTGCTATCTGAAAAAAAATTACAGCTAACTAATAATGCAAAGATCATGCATTGCCTTCCTGTGAGAAGAAATGTGGAATTAAGTGATGAAATTTTAGACAGCAAAAACAGTATTATTACTGAAGAAGCCGGAAACAGGGTGTGGGCGGCCCAAGCAGTATTAGCGAACATTTTAAACGCATTATCATGAATAATTTTTCATCAGGAAAAGAAAAATTATTTGTTATAAAAATTGGCGGAAATGTAATTGATGAGGCTGAAACACTGCATTCATTTTTAAAAGACTTTTCTGCAATTCAAGGTAAAAAAATCCTCGTTCATGGCGGTGGAAAAATTGCCACTTCCATCGGAAATAAATTAAACATTGAATCGAAATATATTGATGGCAGAAGAATCACGGATGACAAAACGATTGATTTGGTAACAATGGTTTATGGAGGATTAGTAAACAAACAAATAGTAGCGAAATTGCAATCACTTCAATGCAATGCAATTGGAATTACTGGTGCTGATGCGAATTTGTTACCTGCCAAAAAACGTGAAGTAAAAGAAATCGATTATGGCTGGGTGGGCGATATCGAAACAGAAAAGATCAATCCGGAAATGTGGAAATTATTGTTGGAAAATGGCTTAACACCAGTTGCAGCGCCACTTACACACGATACGAATGGACATATTTTAAATACCAACGCTGATACAATTGCTTCTGTGATCGCGACAAGTCTTTCAGGTTCTTATCAAGTCAGTTTGGTTTTTTGTTTTGATAAAAAAGGAGTGCTGCTCGATGTGAATAATGAAGCATCAGCTATCAGTAAGCTAACTTTTAATGATTATTTGTCTTTGGGAAAATCTGATAAATTATTTGCCGGTATCTTGCCAAAAATTGATAATGCCTTTGATGCTATCAACAAAGGAGTTGATGAAGTGATCATCGGGAATTCTACGCACTTATCTTCTTTGATCAACGGAACTGAAGGAACAAAAATTTGTTGATGAACAGTAAACAAACAAATATTGATGATTTGTATTTGGATTCAATTGATCTATTAAAACAATTAATTGCGATTCCTTCCTTCAGCAAAGAAGAAGATAAAACTGCTGATTGTTTGGAAGGTTTTCTTCAACAAAAAAATATTCCATCAAACCGATTTCTGAATAATGTTTGGGCAATTAATAAATATTTTGACGAAAGCAAGCCAACATTGCTTTTAAATTCACATCATGATACCGTGAAACCCAATAAAGGCTATACTTTAAACCCTTTTGATCCAATTGAAAGAGATGGAAAATTGTTTGGGTTAGGTTCTAATGATGCGGGTGGAGCTTTGGTTTCTTTGCTGGCAGCTTTTGTACATTTTTATGATGTCGTTCTTCCTTTCAATCTTCTTTTTGCAGCTTCTGCTGAAGAAGAAATTTCCGGAAAGAACGGTGTGGAAATTTTATTAGAAGAATTGCCGAAAATTGATTGCGCAATTGTCGGCGAACCAACTTTATTAAGCATGGCTGTGGCTGAAAAAGGGTTATTGGTTCTTGATTGTATTGCCCACGGAAAAGCAGGACATGCCGCACGAAATGAAGGTGTAAATGCATTGTACATCGCGATGAAAGACATTCATTGGTTAAGCACTTTCAAATTTCCAAAAGTTTCTTCTCTTTTAGGGCCGGTTCATGTGGCGGTTACATCTGCAAACACTGAAAATAAAACCCATAATATTGTTCCTTCTGAATGCAGTTTTTTAGTAGACATAAGGGTGAATGAATTGTATTCTTTTGAAGAAATTATTTCCATCATTAAAGAAAATCTGCAAAGCGAAATTCATCCAAGATCTACCAGGTTAAAATCGACTTTCATTCCTCAGGATCATCCTCTTGTAATCGCGGGAAATAAAATGGGACTATCATCTTATGGCTCCCCAACCTGCTCTGATAAAGCTTTGATGGATTTTCCTTCTTTAAAAATCGGTCCTGGTGATTCAGCAAGAAGTCATATTGCCGATGAGTTTATTTTTGTAAATGAAATAAAGGAGGGAATAAAAACGTACATTGAACTAATTACGAATTATAAATTACGAATTACGAATTAAAAATTACGGTTGAAACAAGACAACATCATACAAGAGAAAAGCTTTGCGTTTGCCGTACGGCTCGTAAAATTATATAAGTATTTATGTGATGAGAAAAGGGAGTTTGTTCTTTCGAAACAACTTTTAAGGAGTGGTACTTCAATAGGAGCAAATGTTGAGGAAGCAATTGGAGGTTATTCCGGAAAAGATTTTATTTTTAAATTAAACATAGCTTATAAAGAAGCAAGGGAAACCCTCTATTGGCTAAAATTATTGGAAGCTGCTTCTTTTCTATCAGAAGAACAGGCGAAAAGTGTGTTAAAAGATGCAGAAGAGATTTGTAAAATTTTGGGCAAGATTCAGATCACTACAAAAAGCAGGAACTGACGAATTAAAATTTTGTCGAAATGAAATTCATAATTCGTAATTTTTAATTTTTAATTGAACATGAAACTCTGGCAAAAAAATACGGAATCGCTAAAAGAAGTAGAAACTTTTACCGTTGGAAAAGATCGTGAACTGGATTTGTTCCTGGCACCTTTTGATGTCCTTGGTTCTCTCGCTCATATCAAGATGTTGAACAGCGTTGGTTTGCTTACTGATGAAGAATTAAATGAATTGCAAAAGGCATTAAAA
>JAHEZB010000490.1 GCA_023251285.1 Chitinophagaceae bacterium
ACCACGAAATGCCGGATCTGAAGAAGCCAAAATATCCGGTTTATCTTGAACGGTTATGACGTGACTTCTTTCATATTCTTTATAAGCTGAAGTTCCGGTTCCGCTGTTGCCTGTCCATTTTACAGTCAATTGGTAATTGTGTTGTGTGTGCATAAATTGAAAATTGGTTGATCAGTTCGGTGTTGAAAACTACAAATTATCAGGCGAAAATGAATGAAATTTTAAAAAAGTAAAATAAATCTTGAAGTGAATGGCAAAATAAACATGAGCAAGGTCAAATTTTACGCTGTTTATCCTCATTGATTTCACAGTTGTTAGAATTTACTTTTGAAAAAAATTAAAAAGCAGTGAATAAGGATCTTCATTCTCCTCCCAATTGTAATCCTTTGTCAGAGGATCAGCAGCACAATCCACGAATTTGTATTTTTATCCGTTTTGAACCCCAGATGAAAAATGAAGGTGTTCTTGAAAAGATTTTAACCGATCGGCTAAAAGAAGAAGAAGCGAAATTGTTCAATCAATATCCGGAAGAACTGGTAAAGCCTGTAATAAAGAAAGTGCAGAATTTAATAAAGGAGATAAAGAACGAGTCGCACGAAAGTATTGCCATTTTTGTATGCCCTCTTTCAGAGAAAGTAATTTATTTCACTTATAATTCTTATCTGTCTGAATTCAATAAATCGCATCCTTTAAGGCCGCTTACAACATAGTATCAGAAGACCAAACGGCTTATTTCTTTCAAAGGCCTTCAATTACTTTTATTGTTTCTTCAACCATTTCTTTGGTGACATCCAGGTGCAACACCATCCGAATTTGTGAGGGAGAAATGGCGGTAACGAGTATATCTTGTTTCTTAAATTCTTCCGTTAATGTTTTCGCCGTGTAGTTTCCTTTTACCTGGAAAATGATAATATTTGTTTCGACCGGCATCATTTCACCGACAAATTCTTTTTTTAACAAAGCCTGTGCAATTTCTTTTGCATGTCGATGATCTAAAGCCAGCCGGTCAATATTATTTTCTAAAGCGTAGATTCCGGCAGCGGCCATATACCCGGCCTGCCGCATTCCACCTCCAAAAACTTTTCTTACACGCCTAGCTTTTTCGATAAAATTATTTGTGCCCAATAACACACTTCCCACCGGCGCACCTAATCCTTTACTCAGACAAATAGAGATGCTATCAAAAATATTTCCGTAATCTTTTGGATTTTCATCTTTTGCTACGATCGCATTAAACAACCGGGCACCATCCAGGTGCAACTTCAATTTATTTTCCAAACAAACCTCTTTAATCTCCTGAATATCAGGAAAATGATAACAACTTCCACCGCCGCGGTTTGCAGTATTTTCCAGGCTTACTAACTGAGTTTTTGCTTTATGAATGTCATTTGGATTGATCGCATCTGTTACCTGCGGTGCTTTAATTCTGCCGCGGTCGCCTTCAATTGGTTTTACCTGGCAAAGTGAGTTAAAAGCAATTCCGCCGCCTTCGTAAATGTAAACATGGCTCATTTTATCGCAAATTACTTCTCCGCCTGGCTCCGTATGGCATCTTATGGCGATTTGATTGGTCATAGTTCCGCTTGGGCAAAAAAGGCCGGCTTCCATTCCAAATTTTTGTGCAAGCATTGATTGTAAAGTATTTACAGAAGGATCTTCATTAAATACGTCGTCTCCAACTTGAGTCTGGAACATTGTTTGCAGCATTCCGGGAGTTGGTTTGGTAAAAGTGTCTGAACGGTATTCTATCATAAAGCGAAATTAAATTTTTAATCTTAAATTAATTTATCCGGGGAAAACTGTTAAAAAAAATCACGGGAATTGATAAAATATTCTTTTTCAACTATTTATTTAAGTAAAACGTTATGGAATTTCAATTGTAGGTTGTAACTTTGCAAATATTTTACAAGATGACTGTAGTTAACATATCTTTTGTAACGTTTCCCCATCTAAAATTGTCTAATAACTATTAAATATAAAAAATGAGGCAACTTAAAATTGCTACGCAAATTACCAATCGTGATTCACAAGCGGTTGAAAAGTATTTGCAGGAAATTTCTAAAATTGGGATGATCACTCCTGAGGAGGAAACTATTTTAGCACAGAAAATTAAAATGGGCGACCAGAGGGCTTTAGAGCGCCTCACAACGGCCAATCTACGTTTCGTAGTTTCAGTTGCAAAACAGTATCAGCATCAGGGATTGTCATTGAGCGATCTTATTAACGAGGGCAACCTCGGATTAATTAAAGCGGCACAACGCTTTGATGAAACCAAAGGTTTTAAATTTATTTCATACGCTGTGTGGTGGATTCGCCAATCTATATTGCAGGCGTTGGCAGAGCAGGGCAGATTAGTCCGCCTGCCTCAAAACAAAATTGGCACTTACAACAAAGCAAATAAAGCCTATATGGCTTTTGAGCAGGAACATGAAAGGGAACCATCTACCGAAGAACTTTCAGAAATTCTGGAGATGAGTGAAACTGAGATCAACAACATTTTTCAGAGCAACACAAGGCATACTTCTTTAGATGCGCCGGTTCATGAAGCAGAAGATGTTGCAATGGGCGATCTTTTGAAAGGTGGTGGCGAAACTGATGAAGACGTAATGCACGATTCATTAAAAAATGAAATCCGTCGTGTATTGAAATCATTAAGTCCGCGCGAAGCTGAGATTGTAAACGCCTATTTTGGGCTTGACGGAGAAAATGGTGTTACCATTGAGCAGATCGGTCAGAAATATGATCTTACGAAAGAAAGAATTCGCCAGATCAAGGAAAGAGCGATTAAACGTTTGCAAAAAGCAAGGTATAGCAGTGCTTTAAAAGCTTATTTAGGTTAATATCTTCAAATGAATTTTTAAAAGCCGTTCTCAAAAGGGACGGCTTTTTTAATGGTATTATTTTATTGCTATCGTTTCAGAAAAGTGCAGTAAACAAACAAATAATCGCCTTTTGTGTTTTTATTTTCAGTAGAAATTTCACTCTCTCATTCTCCCATGATCCATCGGCGAAATGAAGGTGCGGTTTCTTTACTTACGATCATTTGATTGGAAATTACAGGCGTTTTTAATTCTACCTGCAATTTTACTTTTTCGACAGTACGGTAGCTCTTTACAAAATTCACATTCACAATATGCTGGCGGTTTATTCTAAAGAAAA
>JAHEZB010000491.1 GCA_023251285.1 Chitinophagaceae bacterium
GGGGATTTCCGTTGCATAATTTCAGAGTTTTTGCAAACAGCATATATATAAAAAAAGGATGGAATTCTCTTGGTGAAAAATTCGGTAACTATGGAAGTGTTGCATTATTTGCAGGAAAGACTCTTTTCAAAAAAGTTGGTGTAACTTTTCAGGTAAAAGGAGAAATGATTGGAAGGATGAAAAGCGATAAGAATGTGGATTTGCTTGTGTATTATAACATTGACGTGAAATCTACAGGCAGCAAAAAAGTATTTTTTGTTCCTCAGGTCAGCTATTCTTTCAAATCGTTCACTGTATTTGGTCTTACAGAAATTCCTTTATATCAATACGTAAATGGATCTCAGGTATCAACGCTTCAGTTTACTGCCGGAATGTCCTACCGGTTTTTTACCACAAGCAGTAAGATTCCTGATAATGCGCTTGAAGTTTATGTTTGCCCTATGAACTGTGAGCGCAGCGCCAGCACACAACCCGGCAAATGCAAAGTGTGCGGAATGGATTTAATAAAGAGAAAATAGCTTTTTATTTTTCCATTTCAATCATTCCCGTCAGCTCTACAAAATCATTTACAGAAAGCTGTTCGGCGCGTTTGCTCAATAGTTCCGATTCGAAATTTTGTAATTGAATTTTGGGATTAGACTTTAGTGCATTGCGTAATGTTTTTCTTCGTTGGTTGAATCCGGCTTTTACTACTTTGAAAAATAATTCTTCATCGCAATCAAGTTGTTGCACCTTGTTTCTTGTCAACCTGATCACAGCCGATTTTACTTTTGGCGGTGGTATGAAAACGGTTTCATTAACAGTAAATAAATATTCAATTTTATAAAACGCCTGTGTAAGCACACTCAGAATCCCGTACGTTTTATTTCCGGGAGGTGCTGCAATGCGTTCTGCAACTTCTTTTTGGAACATTCCTACAACTTCCGGAATTTGATCTTTGTATTCAAGAACTTTAAAAAGGATCTGCGAAGAAATGTTGTACGGGAAATTTCCGATTATTGCAAAGGGATGAGGTGTTAACAACGAAAGATCTGTTTTTAGGAAATCGCCTTCGATTATATTTTTTTCTAATTCAGGAAATTTCTTTTTAAGAAACACGATAGACTCCCGGTCAATTTCGACCACAAAAGTCTCAAATGATTTATCGCTTAAGAGATATTTTGTAAGAACTCCTGTTCCCGGACCTATTTCAACTACGGCTTTATAATTCTTATTTCCGTTGAGGGATGAAACAATTTTTTTAGCAATATTCTCATCTTTTAAAAAGTGCTGTCCGAGGTATTTTTTGGGAGATACAAATGAACCCTCACTTTTTTTTGCTGTGGTTTGAAAATGCTGTTTATAATTAGGATTCATTTTAAAGTCCTTCCCTTTGGGAAGGATTTAGGATGGGCTATTAAATAATTTCAAGTATTGTTCTGAAGGCAGCAAACTTCTCGTTAAATTTTTCTCTGTGTTCTTGCTGAAATTTTGGAGCAAATTCTTTTTGATATCTGTTTATATCATTCATTGTTCTGAATGTATATTGGATAGCGTATGTAATCTCAGATTCGTCTTCAGTGATAAGTTTGCATATTTTATTTTCAATAAAAACTCCCGTGCGCATAACATCGGGTATGTGAACTGTTTTCATCCAACTTAACCATGCGCCTTGAATTTCTTTTTCGATGGTTACAGTAACGTTATAAATATACATGACCAGGATTTGAAAATGCAATTTTAATATCCCATCAAAAGGGCAACGGCATAGGCACTTACACCTTCTTCTCTTCCAATGAAACCAAGTTTTTCGGTAGTGGTAGCTTTGATGGAAATATTTTTACTTGGTATTTTTAAAGTTTCTGTAAGAACTTTTTTTATTTCAGGAACATACGGAGCAATTTTGGGAGACTGAAGGCAAACAGTACAATCCACATTTCCTATTTCATACCCTTCTTTTTTCAACATCTGTACAACCTTCTTCAATAATATTTTACTGTCAATGCCCTTGTATTCTGCGGAAGTATCCGGAAAATTTGTTCCAATGTCGCCAAGATTTGCGGCGCCGAGAAAAGCATCGCACATTGCGTGTATCAGTGCATCTGCATCCGAATGCCCGACAGCTCCTTTTGGATGATCAATTTTTACTCCACCTAACCAGAAATCGTAACCTTCTTTTAACGGATGTACATCATAGCCGAAGCCAACTCTTATTTTCATAAAACATTCATGGAATTACTTTTTTTCGTCAGGCGGGGAATCGTTAGAATCATTTTTGAAAGCGTCAAAATCAAACAGCAAAGAAAACCGAAGTGTATTTTGTAAAGGATGGCGTTGTTCTGTTGGAATAAGATATGCAAAGTCAAGGCTAAAAACGGTGTATCTAAGCCCAAGCCCCAGTGTAATAAACTTTCTTCCTCCTTTTGTAGAAGGTTCGTTAAAATATCCGGCACGTAAAGCAAATTGTTTTGCATACCAATATTCAAAGCCACCGCCAATATTTATTTCACGAAGTTCTTCCCTGTAACCTCCGGGAGCATCATTGAACGATCCAACTATTCCGCTAACAATGCCGCGGTTTGGATCTTTTCCGGACTTAATAACTTGCAGTCCGTCGGGGCCCAATACGGGATGACCCCCTGTGTCGGTTTCATAAACAGGAGGAGTAGGAACAAGAAGTTTATTAATATCTGCGGTAAAAGAAACTTCGTTGTATTCATCTAACTGCATATGCAGGGAAGATCCGAGTTTGAGGTTGATGGGGAGAAAATCTTTTTCTCCTCTGTTGCTGTATGAAATTTTTGCACCAAGGTTTGAAATGGTTGCTCCAAAACGAAGTATAGATTTTTTTCCGCTTATTTCTTTTTCATCGCCCTGATAAAACCCTGAAATATCAGCAGCAACGGAATTGCCCGGATGAGTTTGCGAACCTTCAACCGTAATATTTCCTGTTAGATTTGAATAGATATATCGTATAGCGCCGCCTCCCGAAAAATGATCACCAAGTTTAGTTCCGTACCCGATATCATAAGCAAATTCATTTGGGCGAAATTGTCCGATCGTGTTTCCAACAATATCGGTGAAAGTAATATCACCAAGAGAAAAATACCGAAGAGAGGTTGCAACAGTTCCGTTTTTTTTCAGTTTGTAATAACCGGCTAAATAAGCAAGATTAATA
>JAHEZB010000492.1 GCA_023251285.1 Chitinophagaceae bacterium
AGCATTTTTTGCATCAGGAATTAAGGCAGTTTCTACTTCTTTGATCACTGCTTTGTGATACCCTACTTCATTATTAATATATGCCTTGTCAAAAGCCTTTCCGGATTTTGAATTAAGCAATTTTACCGTTTTTGCTTCACCGGCTTTTAATGATTTGCTGGTTGCATTATCTTGTGGTGTTACACCCAATTTTTTAACCAAAGCAACTGCCTGGTCAATAACTGATTGGTGATCCTTTGCCATGGTTTGAGCGAAATTTATTACTTCCGCATTTTTCGACTTTTTCTCAGCAATTTTTGCATAGTCGATGTCGATCTGATTGGCAGTAACTGCTATCGAAGCAATTTCAGGATCTGTAAGATTCACTGCTTTTTGTGCATTTGCAGATAAAGAAAGAAAACCGGTACTAACAGCAAAACATAATGCTGATTTAGTAAAAAACTTTAAAATTTTCATGATATAATTTTGTTTATTTGAAAAGTTAGAGTGGGGATAATTGAAAAAGGTTACAGATTTTTTTGGAGAAAAGAAAAGCATCCATCTGACAAAAAAGAAAAATGAGAATTCTTCTTAATTCTTCATTTACTGAAAAGAATTTTGAAAAAAAATAAACAGGAATGCCGGTTATTTGTTTGTTTACTGATTTTTATATTTTCACGTCACCATATTAGTAAATCAGCTTGTTATCACATTAGTTAATCGTTTCCTAAATCAAAACTCTTTAATTATCTAACCATTCGTTTTTTTTATCTTGCCCTTTCAACTTTATCTACATGAAAAATTTTTTACTCGTTTTTAATTGTGTTTTACTGCTGCTTGTTGGTTACCTGTATTATCTGCACTTTCAGCATGATAAAAAACCAGCCGAAACTGTCCATTCTTCTTCAACCAGTTCTAACGAAAAATCCAAGGTAGCATACATAGATTTGGATTCACTTCAGAATAATTACAGCTATTATAAAAAGATAAAAGCCGATTTTGAACGGAAGCAATCTTCGGCTAATGACGAGATTACCGCCATGCAAAAAAAATATCAAAGCCGTGCGATGCAATTGCAGCAAAAAGCAGCTACCATGAATCAGAAAGAACAGGAAGAAGCGATGCAGGAAATGAATAAAATGCAACAGGATTTGCAGGCGCGCAAGCAAAGCATTGACAACGAACTGTACAATTATAATTCAAAAATGAAGGAAGATATTTTAACACGTATCCAGGATTTTTTGAAAGACTATAATAAAGACGGAAAGTACTCTTATATATTTTCTTACGAACCTGGTTTTATGTTTTATAAAGATTCTACTTTAAACATTACGCCTGATGTAATTGCGGGTTTGAATAAGCTGGATTCTGAAAATAAAAAGTGATTCAAGTTCCGTTTCTCAAATAAATATTTATCTTCAATCCCGTTTTAAAAAAATGGGATTTTTCTTATGAATGAACAAGCAACTGCTTTCAAACCCAGCCTTCGTCTCTTTGATGCAATGATGATCGTTGCCGGTTCAATGATTGGTTCAGGAATTTTTATCGTAAGTACTGATATTGTCAGAAATGTAGGCAGCGCCGGGTGGCTTATACTTGTTTGGGTAATTACCGGATTAATGACGGTGATGGCAGCAGTGAGTTATGGAGAAATGAGCGGAATGTTTCCAAGAGCCGGCGGCCAATACGTCTTTTTACGGGAAGCATTCAGTCCACTGGCAGGTTTTTTATATGGATGGAGTTCATTTACCGTCATCCAAACAGCAACAATTGCCGCTGTGGGCGTCGCTTTCAGTCGTTTTACGGCTTACCTGATCCCTGAAGTGGGGGAAAACGTTTTTTTATTTTCAATAGGAAATTTTCATATTTCTGCTGCGCAAATTTTAGCCATCGCTTCCATCGTTTTTCTTACTTATACAAATACGAGAGGCATCAAAGGTGGGAAAATCGTACAAACCACTTTTACTTCTATCAAATTATTATCTCTTTTTGGATTGATTATTCTCGGATTTCTTTTGGTAAAACACAGTTTTTGGAATGAGAACTGGCAAACCGGATTGAATGCGGTTCAATTGGAAAAAGTAAATGGCAGCTTTGTAAAAAATGGCAACTGGTTTCCTATCAGCGGAACGATTTTAATTGGCGCCATCGCTGCTTCAATGGTTGGCTCGCTCTTTAGTAGCGATGCGTGGAACAATGTAACTTTCATCGCTGCAGAAATAAAAAATCCGAAAAGAAATATTGGCCTTAGTCTTTTCCTCGGAACGCTGATCGTTTCAATAATTTATATCACTACCAATCTGATGTATCTTAATGCATTGCCTTTGGATCAGATCGCTTTCCCAGGCGGTGATCGCGTTGCTGTTGCCGCATCCAATGCTATCTTCGGTCATTATGGTGCAGCCATCATTGCGGTGATGATCATGATCTCTACATTTGGCTGCAACAACGGATTAATTCTTGCCGGTGCAAGGGTTTATTATACGATGGCAAAAGATGGTTTATTTTTTAAGAAAGCAGCAACATTGAATAAAAAAGCGGTTCCCGCATGGGCTTTGTGGGCACAGGCAATTGTGGCTTCTATTCTTTGTTTGAGCGGCGGTTACAATGATCTGCTGGATATGATTGCATTTGTTGTCGTCATTTTTTATGTGCTTACCATCATCGGTATTTTTGTACTTCGCAAAACAAAACCGAATATTGAAAGGCCTTACAAAGCATTTGCGTATCCGTTTTTGCCGGCGCTTTATATCATAATGGGTTCTGTATTTTGTGTGTTCCTTGTGTTCTTCAAACCATTGTATACTTTGTGGGGATTAGGCATTGTTTTAGCAGGAATTCCGGTTTATTATATAACCATTCGCAATCAGAAAAAAAATAAATAAGTCATTGAATGAGTGTAGATATTGATCAATTATTTTCACAGTTTTCCAAAATGAAGATTGCAGTAATCGGCGATGTAATGCTCGATACTTATTGGTGGGGAAACGTTGAAAGGATTTCTCCGGAAGCGCCGGTACCGGTGGTTGCAGTCAGCAGAAGAGAACAGCGGATTGGTGGTGCAGGAAATGTAGCCTTAAATGTTCAGGCGCTCGGTGCTTCTGTATCATTGCTTACGATTTTGGGTGACGATGAAGATGGATTTCAATTAAAAAAATTATTGGAAGAAAAAAA
>JAHEZB010000493.1 GCA_023251285.1 Chitinophagaceae bacterium
TTTGATAACGGTCGCTTTTATAGAACTGGTAGTAATGATCTTATTATGCTATAATATTTTGGGAAAGAGAAAAGTTGAAGGTTCGAATGTAACAATTCAAAGTTGAAGGCTCATTTAAACGCACAAAATTTATAGCAACAGCAAACAAAGAAATAATGCAGATTCTGAAAACAATAAAACAATATAATAAGGTAACAATACAACACAAAACAATTTAATAATTCAATAATTAATCTATGCTAGCAAAACAATGGTTGGAAAACACACGTGGAATCATGTCAAAAATTGAAGAGACACAAATGGATAACATTAAAAAAGCTGCTGAAGTAATGGCTGATTCAATCGAAGCAAAACGTTGGGTTCATACGTTTGGGTGCGGACATGCGACATTGCCCATTGAAGAAATGTATCCGCGTATTGGCGGCTTTGTTGGATTTCATCCGATGGTAGAATTGCCGCTTACTTTTTTTACCAACATCACGGGGCAAATGGGTGTTCATCAATTTATTTTCCTGGAAAGGGTGGAAGGTTACGGAGTTGAAATTATGAAAGGATACAATTTTGATCCGCGCGATACCATGTGGCTCTTTTCTCATTCAGGAATCAATAATGTAAATATTGATATTGCATTGGAAGCAAAAAAGAAAGGAATGAAAGTCGTGGTTTTTGGTTCAGCGGCTGAAGCAGAAGGTAAAAAAACAAGACATTCAAGCGGCAAAAATATTTTTGAAATTGCTGACATTGTTGTTGACACCTGCGCACCCATTGAGGATGCCTCAGTTCCTTTAAAAAATCATGTTGATAAAATCGGCCCTGTTTCTACCATGGCTTTTATCACGTGTGTTTGGATGACCGTAACAACTGTTGCAGAAATTTTAGAAGAGCGTGGCGTAAAACTATACATTCATCCTTCCCATAATGCACCGGGAGCAGGAGATTCAAAAGCCAGATTGGATGAAGCTTTGGAGGTTTATAAAGAAAGAATTAAAGGCGTGTAAAGACCAACATTTGCAGAAGTAAAGATTATTTACCGACATTAATTACAACCACACCTTATTGCCTTTTGTTCAATTTGAATGAAGGTGATAAGGTTTTTTTTGCTTTAAACTTTTACTAAGGTTTAACTTGCTTGCAGTTAATCGATATACTTTCATTTTACATCTCTGAAGAATTATGATAAAAGATTTTTTATTTATAAAAAAAACAGCCTCAAAGGGAAGAGGTGTTTTTACCAAAGAAAGAATCGAAAAAGATACGGTAATTGAGGAATCTCCTGTAATTGTAATGCCGCCTGAAGACCGCATCAACATTGATAAAACGCTTTTGCATGATTATATTTTTGCGTGGGGCAAAGATGAAAAACAATGTTGCATGGCACTTGGATTTGTTGCAATGTATAATCACAGCTATTCAAGCAACTGCGAGTATTTTATGGATTTTGAAGAAGAAATTATTCAGATAAAAACTGTCAGACGAATCGAAGCCGGACAAGAGTTAACAATCAACTATAATGGTGATTGGAATAATGAGAAGAAGGTTTGGTTTGATGTGAAAATCTGATACAATAAAGCCACAAATAAATTGAATTCTTATTTTGCAATTGCCGTTACTATTCATTTCTTTAAGGCATATTATTTGTTGAAAACGCCAGTATGAATTGGGTTGATTTTGTGTTGATCGTTATCGTTTTGCTTGCAGTCTGGACAGGCTTGAGAAATGGATTTATAATAGAAACTCTTGGACTGATCAATTGGGTTGGAAGCCTCGTATTAGCATTTCTTTTTTATCCTTATACCGCTTCCTTAATTACAAAAATTTTTCCTTCACTGGAATTATGGAAGTTGCCTCTTGCTTTTATTATCACTGCCATTATTGCCAGAATATTAATCGGTATCATCACGCGAAAAATTGCGCTCGCAACTTCTGCTTATACCAGTCAAAGTTTGTTGAATAAATCACTCGGAATCATTCCCGGTTTTATCAATGGGATCATTTTCGCTGCGATAATAGCCGCGCTGTTGCTGGCTTTGCCGCTGATGGATGGAATTAATTCAGCAGTAAGAAATAGCGTCATTGCCAACAAGCTTTCTGTAAAAATGGAAACCGTTGATCAGAAATTATCTCCTGCTTTAAACAAAGCCATTTATCAAACTTTGAATGATCTTACCATTCATACCAAGTCCGATGATTTTCTGAAACTTCCTTTTAAAATCAATCATGCGGTTGTAGATTCTTCCCTGGAAATAAAAATGATTGACCTTGTAAATAAAGACAGATCTGAGCATGGACTGGCTCCATTAATAAGAGATGAAGAATTGACAAAAGTTGCACGTCAACATTCCAGGGATATGTTTGTTCGGGGATATTTTTCTCATGTGACGCCGGATGGAAAAGACCCATTCGACAGAATGAAAGCGAATGACATACGTTTTATAACCGCCGGAGAAAATATCGCCCTGGCACAAACCATTTCTATCGCTCAATATGGATTTATGCATTCACCCGGACATCGTGCGAACATTTTAAATCCTGCATTCGGCCATATTGGAATTGGAATATTAGATAGAGGAATTTTTGGTTTGATGATCAGCCAGGAGTTCAAGAATTGATGATTCAACAGACATTTTCCATCGCTTATCAAATAGCTTCACGCCTGAACCCATCAATCATCTGGAAAGTTCCTTCTTATTTTTCTTCACACATCTCAGGTTCTATAGAAGTGTCTGAAATACTGCCAATAAATAAACGACAAGTAGCAAAGTCATTTCTGAAATATGAAAGATGATCATTTTTTTTCGAACTGTTTTTAACTGCGTTTCTACAGGTTGCCCGTTTACCAACTGTCCTGCCAGCACACGCAATTTAATGCCATTCGGCCTCGCAACCAACAGGCCGTTTAAAACCAAAGCCACTACCAAAGCCATTTTTATAATAAACCACGCTTGACCAACTACTACCCAACTCAATGCTTTCAACATCAAAAAACCACTCAAAAGCATCAGCAGCGTCCCGGCCTGGATGATTGCCGGGTATTTACTCATGAGCGGCGCCAGTACCAAAATTTTTTCCGGTGATTGATGCACATGTTTCCAGATTTGATTTCCCAGAACAAGTCCTCCCACAGAACCGCCCGCTATACACGTAATTCCGAT
>JAHEZB010000494.1 GCA_023251285.1 Chitinophagaceae bacterium
GGACTCGTTATTTCGCCCGTGTGAAGGCAAATGCCACTGCTACCGCAGCAGCATCCGATCAATGGGTCGCATCAACCACATCATTTTCTTTAGTGGGTGTACAAATATTTCACCCGGTTCAAAGCTCCGATGTGATCGATAATTCGGTAATCCTTAACTGGCAAACTACAGAAGGAGTTAATAAAATTATTTTTACGAAAGCAAACGGAGATACAATGCAGATTCCGGTTACTGCTGCCGAGAATACAGCAGGACAAGCTTTGATAGAAGGCTTATCCGCAGGAACAAATTATACGGCTGAAATTTTCGCCGGTAATAAAAGCAAGGGTGTTTTGACTTTTACAACGAAAGCGCCGGTAGTTGGTAACAATGTAATTGATCTGAGGCTTATAAATGACCGTCCATCCGTTCTTTTCGATACCTTATCTCAAATCACTGATGGAGCAATTGTCCTTTTAAAAAGAGGATTAACGTATACGATACCGTCGGCTTATACTTTTGATAAATCAGTTTCTATCAGAAGTGGTTTAGGATTTGGTAATCCTGCGGAACTTTTACTTTCCAATAATTTCGATGCTTCCGGAAATATAGACTCCTTAAATTTTTCTGACCTGAGTATCGCAACTGACGGCAACGCAAACTATTTTATGAATATCGGCCATGCAACCGTCATCGGAAATGTGAACGTTCAAAATTGTACAACCAAAGGCGTATTTAATAATTCATTCATCAGGTTAAAAACCAGCGGTGCGGAAATCAAAAACCTGCTGATCAATAACTGCATCATTGATAGTTTTGGAATAGGGGCAAAATATGCTGTGCTTTATGCAAGCGGAAGCAACAAGGCTTTGATCGATAATATCACCATTCAAAACAGCACTTTTTATTCAATTTATTATTTCATCAGGCAGGACGGAGTTACCGGAACTTCATTGAACATCAACAATTGCACATTCGATAACATGGTCAACCAGGGCGGGTATTTTATTAATTATTCAGCAACATTCCCATCCACTTTCAATATCATGAATACGATCCTTGGAAGCACGCTTGACCCAACGAATGCGAACGGAATTAAATCTTCAGCAAATGCCGTGTTGTCGAATACTTATACGACATCTGATTGTGTATTCAGCGCCAATCCAATTACCGGTGCTACTTCATATTCAGGAACTGCAGCTAATTTATTTACGGATCCGGCAAACGGCGATTTTACCATAAAGGACAATTCATTTGCAGGAAAAAAGACAGCAGGCGACCCAAGATGGAGATAGATTATTTGATTAAATCTGAAAGATGGATTTTAATTTAACTCTTTTATTTAGGTTATGAAATGTAGGAGTATAAGGTAATAAGGTCGTTCAAGAGAGAAAATAAACTCTCTACTAAGGTTAATTGAAATCGGGGTTCAAAGTTTATAAATTCTTTTACTTTAAATAAAAAAAACAGAAAGGCGATTTCGGTATGTCGAAAACTTTAGTAGTAATAAAACAATTCATTCTTCAACCTTATTAATTTATCCTTCAGATGAAATCTAGAAGTATACGGCAATAAGGTCGTGCAAGAGAGAAAATACATTTTCTAATAAGATTTATTGGAATCGCGGTTCAAAATTTATTAATTCTTTAAAAAAAACAGAAAGGCGAGTCAGGTATGTCGAAAACCTTAGTAGTAATAAAACAATTAATTTTTCAACCTTATTACCTTATCCTTAAGTTATGAAATGCAGAAGATAAGCTAATAAGGTGTTTTCAAGAGAGAAAATACATTTTCTACTAAGGTTTATTGAAATCGCGGTTTAAAAATTTATAAATGCTTACAGTTTATTTAAAAATTTTTTATTGAAAAAAATAGTAAATAGTGCGAAAAGTAATGTCTCATTCGCAATCTTATTTCTGATCATGTCTTTTGTATTGCCTGCGAATAAAAAGACAACAGTTTATCTTATCGGCGATTCTACCATGGCTGATAAAGAAGTAAAAGCCTACCCTGAAACGGGGTGGGGAATGCCGTTTCATTATTTTTTTGATTCAACAGTGGTAGTAGATAACCGTGCAAAAAACGGAAGAAGTACGAGAACTTTTATTGAAGAAGGCAGATGGAAACCTGTGGTGGAAAATTTAAAAGAAGGTGATTATGTGTTGATTCAGTTTGGGCACAATGATGAAGTGCCGACAAAAAAAAGTTACACCCCTCCGGAACAATTTACCGCCAACCTGGTAAAATTTGTTACAGAATCAAGAAACAAAAAAGCGGTGCCTGTTTTGATCACTCCTGTTGCCAGAAGAAAATTTGATTCATCAGGAAGGATAGAAGAGACGCATGCAATTTATACGCAGCTTGTAAAAGATGTGGCCGCAAAATATAAAGTTCCTTTAATTGATTTGGATCAGAAAAGCCAGGAACTGGTGCAGCAGTATGGCCCGGAGTCTTCGAAATATTTATATAATTATTTAGCGGACGGTGAAAATCCGCATTATCCAAAAGGCCACAAAGATGATACACATTTTAGTGAATTGGGTGCAAGAAAAATGGCAGAGATCGTTTTGAGTGAAATAAAAAATCTGAACCTTGATGTAGCGCATCATATTCGCGTGGTTCATCAAAAAGAAAAAAAATAAACGCGTCAGAAATTTCAAACGCTTCAATTTTTAACATGATTAAACCGGGTTTAGAAAAGGCCTTATTTGTTTGTTTACTGGGTTTGGTTTCATTCACTTTACCCGTAAAAAAACATACCACCATCTGGATGATTGGCGATTCGACCATGTGCCAATATGATTCATCCCGTTTCCCACTAACCGGCTGGGGAATGCCGTTTGCCGAATATTTTGATTCTTCGGTTACCATTAAAAATGAAGCGCGGGGCGGAAGAAGTACGCGTACTTTTATTGCTGAAAACCGCTGGCAAAAGGTTGCTGATAATTTATCAGCAGGCGATTATGTATTCATCCAGTTTGGTCACAATGATGAAGCAAAAAATTATCCTGACCGTTATACAGCACCCGAGGATTACAGAAAGAATTTAATAAAATTCATTACAGAGTCGAGGGCGAAAAAAGCGCTGCCCATTTTGATAACTCCTGTAAGCAGAAGGAAGTTCGATTCATCCGGAAATGCCATTGAAACACATGAAGTTTATTCAAAAATT
>JAHEZB010000495.1 GCA_023251285.1 Chitinophagaceae bacterium
AGTTATAGCTAAAGAACAAAAGACGAATGAAACTTTTTATAAAAAATATGGTTTGTCCACGCTGCATTATGAGCGTTGAAAATATTTTAAAAGAAAATAAACTTGAAACAAAATATGTGAGGCTTGGAGAAATCGAATTGAGCAAAGAACCGACTGAAAAGCAACTTCAGCATTTTGCGGGAGAATTACAAAAGGTAGGATTTGAATTATTGGATGATGCAAAAACGCAATTGATCGAAAAAATAAAAACGTTATTGATTCAAAAAGTGCAGGAAAAAAATATCGAAGAGCACTTCAGCATTCAGAAATTTTTAACCAAAAAAATTTTCAAAGATTATTCTTCCATCAGCAAATTATTTTCTGAAGTAGAAGGTATCACGATCGAACAATTTTTTATTTTACAAAAAATAGAAAAGATAAAAGAAAGGTTGATTTATAATGAACAATCTTTGAGCGAAATAGCATTCGACCTTGGCTACAGCAGTTCACAACACTTGTCTGCCCAGTTTAAAAAACTAACCGGTATGACTCCGACCAAGTTCAAAGCTTTGGGAACAACGCATCGTAAACCCATTGACAAAATCGGCAATTAAATATACATCTCTTCCTTAATCCTGTAACAGCAATAAAAATAATCTTCTGAAATTTGTATTTGAATAAATTTAAAGAAGATGGATGAAAACAGCACAATCGATTTACCCTTGTCAGGTGTAGAAAGCGAACATTGCGCTTTAATTGTTGATAAAGGTTTAGCAAAGGTAAAAGGAATCAAATCGCACAAAGTAGAACTGAATAATAAAAGAGCCGTTATTCAAACAGATGGCGATTCGGAAGTATTATCAAATACCGTAAAAAGCATACGTGATCTTGGTTATGATGTAGATACCGTAAAAAAAACTTTTCCTGTTTTGAACATGAGTTGCGCTTCGTGTGCTGCCGGTTCTCAAAGCACTTTGGAAAATATTCCCGGAGTGATAAATGTGGCGGTAAACTATGCAAATGCCACAGCCAATATTGAATACATTCCTACGATTACATCGCCTGTAAAATTTAAATCCGCTTTGCAAAATGTTGGTTATGATTTGATGATTGATGAAAGCGAAGAAGCGAAAGATGCGCTGCAAGATTTGCACGCTAAGAAATTTCGTTCCTTGAAAATAAAAACATACAGCTCCATCATTTTATCCATTCCGCTGGTGGCTATCGGCATGTTTTTTATGAATATGCCTTATGCAAATTATATCATGTGGATATTGGCGACTCCCGTTGTTTTTGTTTTCGGAAACCAGTTTTTTATTAATGCCTGGAAACAATTAAAACACCGGTCAGCAAACATGGATACTTTGGTAGCGATGAGCACCGGAATTGCTTATTTGTTCAGCCTTTTCAATATTTTGTATCCTCAATTCTGGTTAAACAGAGGCGTTGTGCCGCATGTTTATTTTGAGGCTGCAGGAGTAGTGATTGCCTTTATTTTGTTGGGAAAAATGCTGGAGGAAAAAGCGAAAGGAAATACATCTTCAGCGATAAAAAAACTAATGGGTCTGCAACCAAAGACAGTAACAGTGGTGCATGAAGGCGGCCATCAAACGGAAATGAATATTTCAAATGTAAAAGTTGGAGACACCATTTTAGTAAAGCCCGGAGAAAAGATTGCGGTAGATGGAAAGGTCACCTTTGGAAATTCTTTTGTAGATGAAAGCATGATCAGCGGCGAGCCAATACCTGTTGAAAAATTAAATGGCGATAAAGTATTTGCCGGCACTATAAATCAAAAAGGAAGCTTTCAATTTAAAGCGGAGAAAGTAGGCGGTGAAACAGTATTGTCACAGATCATAAAAATGGTGCAGGAAGCACAGGGAAGCAAAGCGCCGGTGCAAAAGCTGGTAGATAAGATTGCAGGTATATTTGTGCCGGTGGTCATCGGAATTGCCGTTGTGAGCATGATAATCTGGATAGTTTTTGGTGGCGATGATGGTTTAACCCACGGATTGCTCGCGTTGGTAACAGTGCTTGTAATTGCCTGTCCTTGTGCATTAGGGCTCGCAACGCCTACAGCAATCATGGCAGGAATTGGAAAAGGAGCAGAAAATGGAATTCTGATAAAAGATGCAGAAAGCCTGGAACTGGCAAAAAAAGTAAATGCCATCGTACTGGATAAAACAGGAACAATTACAGAAGGAAAACCAGCTGTTACAAACATTCTTTGGCTTAACGATGGAGAACAATATTTACGCGAATTAATTTCATTGGAAAAACAATCGGAGCATCCCTTGGCGGAAGCAATTGTAAAACATTTTGGAGAGAAAAATTATTTACCGGTTCACGATTTTGAAAGCATTACGGGTTTTGGAGCCAAAGCAAATATCAACGGCAAAGTATTTTTTGCAGGGAATAAATCTCTTTTAAAAAATAACGTGGTTACTATTGATGGCTCATTAAAATCTGCCGCTGATAAATGGCTTCTGGAAGCAAAAACCGTTATTTATTTCTCTGATGATAAACATGCCATTGCTGCAATTGCGATTGCAGATAAAATAAAAGAAAATTCAGAAGAAGCAATCAGGCAATTGCAAAAAGAAGGAATAGAAGTGTATATGCTTACAGGGGATAATGAAAAAACTGCAGAAGCTATTTCACAAAAAGCAGGCATTAAACATTTCAAAGCCGAAGTATTGCCGGAACACAAAGCAGATTTTGTAAAAGAACTTCAACAGCAAGGAAAAACGGTTGCGATGGTGGGCGATGGCATCAACGATAGCGGTGCTTTGGCGCAGGCAGATGTAAGTATTGCGATGGGAAAAGGAAGTGATATTGCCATGGATGTTGCAAAGATGACCATCATTGCTTCCGACCTTTTGAAAATTCCGAAAGCGATAAAACTATCGCGCTATACAGTTGCCACAATCCGCCAAAATTTATTTTGGGCTTTTATTTATAATCTAATAGGAATACCGATTGCCGCTGGAATCTTATATCCAATTAATGGATTTCTATTAAACCCGATGATAGCAGGAGCTGCGATGGCGTTGAGTTCTGTAAGCGTTGTGAGTAATAGTTTGCGATTGAAAGGAAAGAAAATCTGACCACGAACGGTCAACAGCAGACGGAGAAATAAACTGAATTTAGTTTTTGTAACAAAATTTATAT
>JAHEZB010000496.1 GCA_023251285.1 Chitinophagaceae bacterium
TTTTAAAAAATAATAACCAGCTTTCAATAAACAAACAAATATTATCAATCCTATTGTTCTTACTTCATAATCACCATTCCTATTTCTTTTGTTAGCTGAATTTCCATGGTTTTCAGATGGCTGTGAGTCTGTATCAACAGCATTTGCCGGTCTGCAGAAAGGGTTTTTGCCAGTTCCTCTGCATTCAATCCGATCAGTTTTTTTATTTTTTTCAATTCAAGATAACGAAGGGTAGAGGCAATATCTGTTTTATAATTATCTTCTCTTTTTGGCACTTTCATTTCATATTTGGCTTCCCATCCATCGCTCACTTCATAGGGAAATTCAATAAGGTTGGTCACTGCATTGCTCATTTGCAGATCTTCACTGTATAAAAAACTTTTAGCCGTAGGCTCCAGTTTTTCTTCATACCACGTTTTATAATTTGCTACTATTTTTCTCAGCATTTCATCTTCTATCGTATCTTCCTCCATAAAATCATTCAACAAATAATCGGCAACTTTTTTGCCGTCTTCCCATTCATTCAAACCAAACTCCAGCAGGCATCTTACCAATGACCGCTCATGATATATTTCGTCTTTTAAAAGGCCAAGTGTTTCAGGTTCAGGCTGTGAAACTCCGGGGATTTCACTTCCTTTTTCCTGGAATGTTTTTTCTGTTTGAAACGTTTTCTTTTCTTCTTTGCTAAACTTTTCCCGTAAAAATTTATTAACAAGATTGTGTAAACCGCCTTCGTCAATTTTTAAAATCTCAGCCGTTTTGCGGATATAATCTTCCTGTTTGGTAAAATCTTCGGCTTTATTAATTTTTGAAATAGATTCCGCAATCGTATTTACAACCTGCGATTTTTTGTTGGTATCATTTTCCGCTTCTGACAGATAAAATTCGAGTTGGAACAGAATAAAATCCTTTTTATTTTCTTTAATAAAATTGCTAAATGCAGCGGCGCCATATTTATTTACATAGCTGTCGGGATCTTCATTGTCAGGAAGCAGTGCAAGCTGCACGTTCAATCCTTCTTCCAGCGCCAGATCAAGGCCGCGCATGGCTGCTTTCACTCCGGCCGCATCTCCATCATACAAGATCGTTAAGTTGGAAGTGTATTTTTTTATCAATCGCAACTGATCGGGCGTGAGCGAAGTTCCACCGCTGGCGACCACGTTTTCTATTCCTGCCTGGTGAAGCGAAACCACATCTGTATATCCTTCTACCAGCAGGCATTCATCGTTTTTGTCGATCGCCTGCCGCGCAAACCAGGAGCCATATAAAGTTTTGCTTTTTACATAAATTTCGTTTTCCGGTGTGTTGATGTATTTTGGCGCTTTATCATTTTTCCTGATCAGACGGGCACCAAATCCCGTCACTTTTCCGGATTGATTGTGAATGGGGAAAAGAACCCTTCCGCGATAATTATCCTGTAAACCGGTTTCTCTTTCAACAACCAATCCTGCTTTTTTTAAAAGGTCTTTATTGAATTGTTTTTCAATGGCGGCTTTGGCTAAAGCATCGCGCGCTTCGGGATTATATCCTAATTCAAATTTTTTGATCGTTTCTTCCCAAAAGCCTCTTTCTTTCAAATAACTCATTCCAACATTCAGTCCTTCTTCAGAATTAAACAAAGTATCAGAAAAGAATTGTTGGGCAAATTTGTTGATGATATAAAGGCTATCAGCAGTTTGTTGTTGCAGTTTATATTCAGGGCTTGTTTCCTGCTCCTGGATTTCTACATTGTATTTTGCTGCCAGCCATTTCAGCGCTTCTACATAGCTGTATTTTTCATGCTCCATCAAAAAACTGATGGCGTTACCACTTCTGCCGCAACCAAAACATTTGTAGATCTCTTTGGAAGGAGAAACTGTAAAAGAAGGAGATTTTTCGTTGTGAAAAGGACACAAACCGATATAATTTGTACCCCTTTTTCTCAGTTTTACAAATGAATTGACGATCTCTATAATATCAATCCTGCTTACTATTTGTTGAATGGTTTCCTGCGGTATCATTTTTCCTTCACTTTTATATAATCAACTGATCCTGATCCACTTAATAGGTCCAGATGAGTGAAATAATAGCAATGATCACGCAAATAATTGTGGTAACGACCATTGTCGATACGAAATTTTTCATCGAAATAATTTTCATGACTGTTGTTTTTGTTGTTTAATAATCGGTAAAATAAATTGCTTTTATTTTATGGGTGTAAAGTTATAAATATCCTGCTTGTTTTGTAATAAAAAGGAAACAATCAAAAGTATTGCCATTGTTTTATGAAAAAAGCTTCAGCGGATGAATGTCAAATATTATTTCCCATTCTTTCTTCTTCAGCAAACAAAGAAAAAACCGGATTTCTATTTTCTAATAATAACATGACGAAAAGAACGCGAAAGTTTTATTTAAAAAAATCAGGAGCATTTATTTTTCGGTCAAGGAAAGTAGATTGCCATCAGGATCTTTAAACCAGGCAACTTTTGAACCATTTGGAGAAGTCCAAACGCCTGATTCATCTTGTTTTAAAAAATCGTACTTCTCGCAAAAAACGTTTTTGCCATTTAATGATTTTATTTCGGAAACAATGTCTTCAACATGCCAACCTAAAACAGTAAATGGCTGCGGGGTAAATTTCCGTACAATGGCAATTCTTAATACAGTTTTATTCGCTTCAAATTCCAACGCAAAATTATCTTCTGATAAGAATTTTAATCCTAAAATGTTTTTATAAAAAGCTTTCGCTTCATCCGGTTTTGCTGTCGCAACAAAGGCTGTAAGTTTTTTATCTGCAAGCATTTTGAAAGTTTTAAGATGGGTAAAATTGAATTACTGTTTTGATGCATCTTTGAAAATTTATTTTAAGAATAAAAACATCATTCTTTCTGTTTTCAAAAGATTTACTGCGTAAGGTCAATGTGATTTATTGGGTTCAGTAAGGTACGGACTCTGAAAGTTTAACTTCATCAATCCGCTTTTCACTTCCGGGCAGCTCATAAAAAGTTTCCATAATAATCCCGTGCGGTAGTTTTCAATCATCACCACCTGCGGCCCCTGGTCGATGGCCAGGTATTTTTGAGGATACCACTTTGCTGTTTCACTAAAAGCGTCATAAAATCCATAATCTCCCCAGAGTACATCTTTCATATCATCATACCAATGTTTTA
>JAHEZB010000020.1:0-8327 GCA_023251285.1 Chitinophagaceae bacterium
TCCTCCACTGATTTTTTTACATCGTCAGAAGTCTGGATCAAATTTTCACCGGCTCTTTTAATAATATTGAGCGTCACTACATTTTTTCCATTTAAACGTGCATAGCTTTCACTGGTCTTTACTGTATCTTTTATCGTTGCAATATCTTTCAGGTAAATGGGCATGCCGGATGTATTGCGCACGATAATTTGTGAAATGTCAAAAGCGTTCTTAAACTGGCCACGGATCTGTAAAGTCCGCTTCATATTTCCTACGTCTAAAAGGCCACCGGAAATATCTACGTTTTCACCTTTCACCGCGTTCGCAATATCATTAAATGTAACGCCGGCGCTTTGCATTTTATAATTGTCCACATTGATCTGAAATTCCCTTTCAGGAGCACCAACAATATCGACGCGGGTTATTTCAGGCAGCTCTTCCAGTTTGTCCTTCGCGTCATCGGCAAATTTTTTCAAACTCATCATGTCGTAATCGCCGCTGAGGTTCACAAACATGATCGGAAATTCACTGAAACTCACTTCCTGCACGTTCGGTTCCTGTGTAAGATCCGTTGGCAAATCTTTCTTCGCTTTATCTACCGCATCTTTGGTTTTTTGCAACGCCACTTCTGTTTTTACATCAGTTTCAAATTCAACCGTAATGGCAGAAAAATCCTGCAAAGAAGTGCTTGTAATCTTATTGATCTTTGCACCGGTAATGCCTTTTATTTGTTTCTCAATTGGCTTCGTTACCAGGTTTTCCATATCCTTCGGGGAGTTACCGGCATAGATCGTTTGTACATAAATTGTCGGAATTACAATATCCGGAAATTGTTCCTTGGGCAACGTAACAAATTGATAAATGCCCATTAATGACACAAAAAGTATCAGCAAATAGATAGACGTTTTGTTTTTTATCGCCCAGCTTGTTGGTTTAAACTCTTTGTATTTTTCCTTAAAATTTTCAGTTAAACTCATAAATATTTTATTGTGCTTTTACAGTAAAAGCAGTTTTAATTCATTTTCCTATTGTGCAGTGGTAGTGATGGGCTGACCATCAAACAATCCCTGGAAACCGTCAGTTATCAACTGATCACCTGGTTGTAATCCACTTTTGATTTCAATATTATCGCCATACAATTGACCAATAACCACATCTCTTTTTTTAGCAACCATTTTATCGCCTTCTTTTGCAGCAACAAGCACAAATTTTCCGTTTTCACCTGTTTGCAACGTGTTCACCGGAACAGCGATTGAATTGGGTGCTGTATAATCCAGAATATTTACCTGCGCTATCTGATTTGGCCGCAGATCCATTCCCTTCGGCACTTTGATTTCCGCTGTAAAGCCACGTGTAGTGGATCCGATTGCTTCGCTGATAAAAGAAATTTCACTGTTGAAGGTTTTATTGATATCGGGCATCTTCACTATTACTTTGGTTCCCTTCGTTACTTTTCCTGCATAGTTTTCAGGAACGGTAACCGTAATTTTCAAATCGGTATCGTTTACGATTTTTATATAACCACCAGCTAATGGATTGCCGTTAAAAGTTTCGCCAACATGAGCAGTAATGTCATCTACGGTTCCGTTTACATTGCTATAAACATTGCTTTGATTTGCCTGCTCCTGTGCAGCGGCAACCTGCGCCTGTATTGCTTTTAATTGATTTTGCAATGTTTCAACATTCGTTTTTGCCTGCAACAATTGTACTTCAGTTCCGATGTGCTGTGCCCAAAGATTGCTTTGTCTCTGGTAAACAGATTTTGCCAAACCAAGTTGAGCCTCCACACTTCCCAATTGTTGTTTTACAGCATTTACATTTTCCCTTGCAACTGCATCGTCTAATCTCAATATAAGCTGGCCTTTATGCACTTTATCACCTTGTTTTACATAAATCGCTTTTATCTGGCCGGGTTGTCCGGATGGAGTTATGTAAGAAATGTTTTTTGCATCCACACTTCCCTGCAGGTCCAGGTAATGTTTAAAATCCTCTGTCTTAACCGGAGTAAGCGCTACCAATTTAGGCTTAGCCATTACAGCAGCACTGGTATCCTGCTTTGCAATGTCTTTTTGCAAAGCGATAATTTTTTCATCCAGGTTATCCTTTTCAGTTTTCAGCTTTTGCAATTCAGCTTTTTTATCGCTCAGCGATTCGCTCTTCTTTTTACCTGAATCGCCACATGATGAAACGATCGCTGTAAAAAATACAATCAGGCTGAGGTTAATTATTTTTTTCATTTTCAAGATTTATTAGGGTTGAGTTTTTTTAGTTTAAAGTTTTCCTGTTGCTGTCAGGTAATCAATTTTTGCGATGATGGCATCATAAATAGAACTGTAATAATTGTTTTGTGCCATTACCAAATCCGCCTGCGCAGTAGATATTTCCTGGTTGCTGCCAAGTCCCTGGTCATATTTTAATTTGGTGGAATTGTAAACCGATTCGGCAAGCTGGATATTCTTTTTCTGTGCATCCATAGTAAGAATTGCGGATTTCATATTGATCCTTGCCTGGTTTACATCGTTGTCAATAGAAGATTTTAATTGCTCCAGGTTGTTGTTCATTTTTTGAAGATTCAATCTGGCAGTTGCAATATTTGCATTACGCGCACCTCCATCAAAAATGGGAATGTTTAAAGTAAAATTCATAAATGAAGTAGTATACCACGGTTCACTGCCCTTGAAGAAAGTAAAGGTGGTGCGTTGTGCATTTTGATTAATGTTCGCTGAAAAAGTTAATGTCGGAATCTTACTTAATTGGTACCTTTTTACATTATACTTTCCGAGATCAACACTGTTTTCAAGCAATTGATATTCTTTGCGATTTTCATAATTATAATCTGCATCCAGTATTCCTGATTTTATTTCTTCATCAGAAAGCGTATCGGTAAGAAAGAGAGAATCCTGTTGCGGAATATTCATCAAAAACTTCAATCCTTCTTTTCCTGCGTCAATCTGGTTTTGCGCTTTTAATTTTTGTGTTTCCAGGTTGCTCAATTGCACCTGCACTTTATCTACATCCAGCTTTTCAGCAAAGCCATTCTGATAGATCACTTTTGTGTCGTGAAGCAACTTTTCGTAAGTAGCAATATTGGCATCAATCGTTCCTATCTGCCTTCTAGCAACCGCCAGTTGATAATAAATTTTATAGACATTCGCTTTTATTTGTTGTTTCGTAACCTCTGAGGTAAGTACCGAATTGTTAATTGCGGCTTTTCTTGCCTGCAGGCCAACAAAAACCTGCCCGTCAAATAATATCTGCTGCAGATTTGCTCCATAAGTTCCGCTGTATTTTGTTCCGAATTTTATCGGGAAAAAAGTACCGGGAGTGCCACCGGCAAACTCAGCGGGAACCAGCTGTGTAGGAATAGAAAGATAATCTACAAATGAAACGGTTCCGTTTACCTGGGGCAAAGCACCTGCTGTAATCTGCTTATTTTGTTGTTCCTGCAGTTGAATGTCTACCAAAGCATTTTTTACCTGTACGGCATTTTTCAAAGCATAATCCACTGCTTCCTGTGCGGTGAAAGAATGAAGTTCCGAAGGCGTTTTTTGCTGGGCATTGGCGATAAGGCAAATACAGCTCATCATGGCCAATAAAGAAAATTTCATAAATCTTGTTTTCATTGTACGTTACTTTTTCATCCGGTCGTTTTCGGATCTTTCTTTTTGATATTTCGTAATTAATTTATAACCTTTAGGCGTTACCATTCCATACAGAAAAAATTCGATCAGTTGTTTATGAAGGAAGCCCATCTGGTATTGCTTTTGAGGGAAAAGTTCCTCGCTGAAAGGAAGTATGACGCATTCCAGCCGGATCTTGGCGATAATGTCGGTATCCATTTCAGGGCGGTACAATTCCTCGGCTTTTCCTCTTTCGATGTTCTTTTTGATGATGTCAAGAAGAAAATTGTATTTGAACTCTTTAAACTTTTTGAATGTTGCAGGATGATTGCGTTCGATATCAAATAAAATGGTAGAATTCATATTGTCAAACATGGATTCCAAACTTTCCATTGCCAGGAATACTTCGTGTATTGCGTTTTGCGCGTTATCTCTGCTACTCAGGCAAAACTTTTTATTAAAATTCAGTATGTCCGCAATGACCGCATCTACCAGGTCATTTTTATCCGAAAAACACTGGTAGATCGTTTTTTTAGAAACACCGAGTTGCGAAGCAATCTCGTCCATTGTTACCGACTTTACTCCATAACGCCGGTAAAGTTCATCTGCTTTTTGTTTGATTCTCTCTCTTAATTCCATAACGGCGGCAAAACTACGGAAACTTTTTACGTCACCAAAGTTTCCTTAAAAAAGTTTTATGAAATTTATTATGGTCAGGATGAGTGGTAAGGATAAGGCCGAAAGGTGAATGCTGGTTCTGAATTGAGCATTAAAAATTAAGAATTAGTTAATGCCGGTAAACCAACAAAAGTGCAAATTATAGTTGTGGTCAAAACAAATATCGATCGATAAATAGTGAGTGGTGAATTATGGATCAGTGTAATTCGTAGATAAGATTTTCAGTAAAACAAGAAAAAACGGGAAATTATATTTTCTGAGCAAAACGATATTTCAAATTGTTGAATTGCTTTATTGTCGACATTCTGTTAGTACAAATAATCGAACAATAAAAACAATCTAACGATAATACACCCGAACAATAAAACAATAGAACGGTAGAGTAAACAGCAATAACCTGTTGACACAATAATGGAAAAATCATTATTCAATTACAAAACCATCCGGAAGTATTGCACCTTTTTTTACCACAATTATTCCATCTTTGATGGTGTACAATTCATGGTCGTTATTTTGAAGATGGCCACCGCCATTGATCCTTACGTTATTTCCAATCCGCACATTTTTATCGATGATCGCATTATTGATGTAGCAGTTATCTCCCACCCCCAATTTTGGAATTCCTTTTTCTGTATCGTAGCCCATTTCTTCAATGGTTTCATAATAGTCGCTTCCCATGATATAACACCTGAAGATTTTTGTTCCATAACCAATTCTTGTTCTGATACCAATAACACAATTTTCCATCCGTTCGGCATGAATGATACAACCATCACCTGCAATCGTATTCAGCAAGGAACTTCCGCTGATTTTTGCCGGCGGCAACATTCTTGGTCGTGTATACACTTTTTGCTCGTTGTGAAAAAGATTGAATGGAGGAAGCTCCTGTGTCAGCGCGAGATTCGCTTCAAAAAAAGAAGAAATGTTTCCAATGTCTGTCCAATAGCCGCCATATTGATAACTGCAAACATCATGATCTTTGATCGCAAACGGAATAATTTCTTTTCCAAAATCAGTGGCGTCTTTTTTCTGATTTTCCAGCAAATCAATTAATACTTCTTTTTTAAAGAGATAGATTCCCATGGAAGCCAGGTAATTTCTACCAATTTTTTGCATGTCTTCTTTTGTATCACTGATCCAATCAGGTAAAATATCCAAACCCGGTTTTTCTATAAAAGAAACAATACGGTTCTCTTCATTCGATTTTAAAATGCCAAATTCTGTCGATTCTTTTTCAGTAACAGGAATTGTAGCAATCGTAATGTCTGCGCCTTCTTTGGCATGGGTACGAAACATATTTCCAAAATCCATCTGGTACAACTGATCACCGGATAAAATAAGCACGTGATCATATTCAAGACTGGTCAGGTAACGCAATGACTGGCGTACCGCATCGGCAGTTCCCTGGAACCATTCAGAACTTTCAGGCGTTTGTTCTGCGGCGAGGATGTCAACAAACCCACTACTGAAATTGCTGAACTGGTACGTATTTTTTATGTGCTTATTGAGCGAAGCTGAGTTAAATTGAGTAAGCACAAAAATCCGGTTGATATTTGAATTAATACAATTGGAAATCGGAATATCCACCAGGCGATATTTACCTGCTATCGGCACAGCGGGTTTACTTCTATGACGGGTGAGCGGATACAACCTTGAACCTGCGCCACCACCGAGTATCACGGCAATTACTGATTTACTGATCCACATATTTGTTTGCATTTTATTTTAAGTTTAAAATTTCATTCTTCAGCATTGAACCATCAACCTTCACCTTTCAGGCCCGATACAAATTCAAATAGATTTCGGTACTTCTTTCCCAGCTGTGATCGATCTGCATAATGTGCTGTATGATCTGATTCATCTTCTCCGGCTGGTCATACAATTCAGTAGCACGGTAAACCGCATGACAAATATCACCAACAGAAGCGGTATTAAAACAAATGCCAAAACCATCCGGCTCACCAAAATCCTTTACCGTGTCTTTTAACCCACCGGTGCGCCTTACAATTGGAATCGTTCCATAGCGCAATGCGTACATTTGATTCAAACCGCACGGTTCTATCCTGCTTGGCATCAATAAAAAATCAGCGCCTGCATACATTTCATGGCTTAGTTTTTCATTGTAGCCGATTTGAGTATTATAATATCCAAAGAGGTGGATGTGCAAATTGCTTAATTGATATTCAATATAAGGATCACCGCTTCCCAAAACCAAAAAATTCATTTTACCTTCCATAAAATAAATAGAATCGCCAATAACCTGGGGCAATAAATCCGCGGCTTTTTCCCCAACAAGCCTTCCGATAAAAACGATCAAAGGTTTGTTTTCCTCCAGGTTAAACCGGGCACACAATTCTTTTTTATTTGCGCGTTTTTTTTCAGCGAAATCTTTCAAGCCATATTTTTCATCCAGGTACTTGTCCGTTTCCGGATCCCATACTTCCGTATCTATGCCGTTTAAGATTCCAAAACATTTTCCCCTTTCATACTGAAACAACTTTTCCAGACCGTTCGCCATATACATTAATTCTTCGAGGTAGCCATGACTTACGGTATTTACTTTTGAAGCACATTTGATGGCAGATGCGAGGCTATTGATTGTGTTATCCCATTCCAGCAATCCCGATTTCCATTTATCCCAATCAGGAATATAATTGGATTTGCTCCAGTCCATCCATCCCTGGTATTGTGCGTTATGAATCGTCAGAATGGTTTTTATAGAAGACAAATTTTTATAAGCATAACAATGTTGCATCATAAAAGGAACCAGTCCTGCCTGGTGATCATGTACATGTACAATGTCAGGATGATGATGCCATTTGCTCATCCAGTCTACCACAGCAATCTGGAAAGCAGTGAAGCGTTCGGTGTCGTCATCATAACCATAAATTTTTTCGCGATTGAGCAAACCATTGATATCAACGAGATACAAATCGAAGCCCAACACATTGGTTGCTTCCTTGATGATCGTATATTCAAACCAGTAATGCGCCATTCCAAAAGCGCCTTTATGAACCACTTCAAACTCATGATTGTACAAAAATTTAGTGCGATACATCGGCATGACCACTTTGGCGATATGCCCCAGTTTGGTTTGATATTTTGGCAAAGCACCCACTACATCGCCCAGCCCGCCTGCTTTTGCCATTGGGTAACATTCTGCACTTACATGAATTATTTCCATACAACTGAATTAGCGTTTCAAATTAAGCATCATTTTTCTTAATAAAAAATTATTAATAAAAATGGCGGGTCTTGAAAAAATCTTTTATTTTCATCTTTAATTTACATTCTAAAACTAAAATTTCAATGGCCACTCCTTCCATCAATTTACCAAAAACAAAAATTGTTACTACCGGAAAATTACAACCAACTAATTACGGAGCATTGAGCACGTTGGTCGTTGTGTTTTTTTTCTGGGGTTTTATTGCGGCGGGCAACAGCGTTTTCATTCCTTTTTGTAAACACTATTTTAACCTGGATCAATTTCAAAGCCAGTTAATTGACTTTGCCTTTTATCTTGCTTATTATATTGGGGCACTTGGACTCTTTGCTTACAGTTCCTTTGGTGGAAAGGATCTTGTTGCAAAATGGGGTTATAAAAAAAGCATTGTTTATGGTTTATTATTTTCTGCAATCGGTGCTGTCGCCATGATCATTGCTGTAAATGCAAATGCATTTGTAGGAATGCTGGCAGGTTTATTTATTGTAGCGCTTGGATTTTCATTGCAACAAACAGCAGCGCAGCCTTTCGCAATAGTGCTCGGAGATCCTTCTACAGGAAACAGCCGGGTGAATCTCGGTGGTGGTGTCAATTCTTTTGGAACAATGATCGGGCCGCTGGTTGTGGCGTTTGCATTGTTTGGAACTACCGCTGCAATTACGGATCAGCAAATTGCAGCATTGAGCCTCAGCAAAGTAATTGTTTTGTACAGCGGCGTAGGTATTTTGTTTATTGCCGCTGCATTGTTATTCCAGTTTTCTAAAAAAGTGCCTCATGGCATTTCTACAGAAAAAACAGAAAAAGCAAATAAAGCTTTGTATTCTTTA